>VAZQ01000297.1:0-7985 GCA_005883115.1 Alphaproteobacteria bacterium
CGATCACGTTGCGCGCCATGATGGACGAAGAGGCTTGGCCGAGCGCGCAAGCCTTCACTTGATGCGAGAAGTCGGTGACGGTGTCGCCGTCCATTTTCAGATCGATGGTAACCGTCGAGCCGCAGAGCTTGGAGAGGGCAGTTGCGGTCGCATCGGGGTTATCGAGGCGGCCCAGCCGGGGAATGTTGCCGGCCAATTCGAGAATTCGGCTGTTATAGACCTCGTTCAACATGGGCGTCGACAAACGGTTGATACGGCAGCACCGCAATTGCGCGCCTGCTGCGAAGGAATATATAGGGTGCCGCCCGTCGGCGCGAGAAGAGTACTTGCGAACGCCGACAGATGGGTATGCATGGTAGAGCCATGTAAAATGGGAATGCGGCATCCGGTTGGCGCGCATGGGCCGAATCCCTCCCTGCGCGATATGACTAAGGCGGCTGCCCCCGGTGCCACCGGGCCTGAGGCCGGTCGAACGGAGAGACCGCGATGGATGCCGTGATCAAGCCTTGGCCCAAATCCTCCGCGGCCGACGATTTAACCTTGTCCGATCACGTGCGTGCGGCCCCAGCTCCCGTGGTGCCCAAGCCATCGCGCGAGCAAGCGCTCGCGGCGGTGCGCACGCTGATTGCCTACGCCGGAGATAATCCCGACCGCGAGGGGTTGCGCGACACGCCCAAGCGCGTGATCGACGCCTACGAGGAACTTTACAGCGGCTATCGCGAATGCCCGGTTGATGTGCTGGAACGCACTTTCAGCGAGATCGGCAGATACGATGACTTCGTGCTTGTGCGCGACATCGCCTTCAACTCGCATTGCGAGCACCACATGATGCCGTTCACTGGCAAGGCGCACATCGCCTACAAGCCGATCGACCGGGTGGTCGGCCTTTCCAAGCTGGCGCGGTTGGTCGATGTCTATGCGCGGCGGCTGCAGACGCAGGAGCACATGACTTCGCAGATCGCGACCGCCATCGAGGAGATCCTGAAGCCGCGCGGCATCGCGGTGATGATCGAGGCCGAGCACATGTGCATGTCCCTGCGGGGGTGGAAAAGCCGGGCTCCTCCACGATTACCACCCAGTTTACCGGCAGCTTCCGCGACAGCCCCGACGATCAGGTCCGTTTTATTACGATGGTGCGCGGCGCTGATCGGTGAGCGGCGCGGGCGCGGCGTCTAGGACGATTTGCATAGGGTTACGCCGGCCGCGCTGGCGGGCGCGCGTCGAAAGCTCGATATGATCCTGCGCTCGCGTCTTGCGAAGGTGAGCGATCGCCGGCGCTGCGGGCGGCAACGATTGGCATTTCAGGCGAGGGTTGCCTTGTCCGACCAACGTTCACCTTTTGCCGAGCCCGGCTCGATCGATGCCATCGAGGAAGGCCGCGCCTTCGCTCCGAAATTCGATGCCGATGGGCTCGTCGTTTGCGTCGCCACCGATACGCACTCGGGCGACGTGCTGATGGTCGCCCACATGAACGCAGAGGCGCTGCAGCGGACTATCGCGACCGGCGAAGCCTGGTATTTTAGCCGCTCGCGTGGAGCGCTGTGGCGTAAAGGGGAAGCCTCTGGCCATCGGCAGCGCGTCCTCGAAATGCGGGTCGACTGCGACCAGGACGCGGTGTGGATCCGGGTCGAGCAGGAGGGCGCCGGCGCCTGTCACACCGGGCGGCGCTCGTGCTTCTATCGTGCGGTGCCGCTGGGCAGGTCCGGTGCGGTGAGCCTCGAATTTCGCGACGCCGAGCGCACCTTTGATCCGCACGTGGTGTACGGAAAGACGAAATAGCCCGCGCGGCGCAAAGCACGTCCGCGCTGTGGGGGCGCGCCGCGCAGGACCTCAGCCAACCCCCACGGCCGTTGCTCGCGCGAGCAATTGACGCGCGCGCTCCAGGTGCGGTCGGTCGTACATCACTCCGTCGATGCCGACCGTGCCCCTCTCCGGATTGGCTTCGAACGCTGCGATTACCGCGCGCGCCTCGGCAATCGCCGCCGCCGATGGCGTGAACACCTCGTTGATGATCGGCACCTGCGCGGGATGGATTGCCATTTTGCCAGTGAACCCATCGCGGCGCGCCTCCTCGCTTTCCTGGCGCAGTGCTGCGGCATTGCGGAAATCGACGGCGACGGTATCGATCGCCTGCACCCGCGCCGCCGCCGCGCCGGCAAGGCAGAGCGCGCGGGCTAGCCGGTAGGGATCGAGAAAACGGCCCTCGCCGTCGCGGTTCGCCTCAGCCCCGAGCTCGGCGGACAGATCTTCGGCACCCCACGTTAGTCCTTCCAGCCGCGCGCTCGCCCCGCCATAGGTGCCGGCGAGGAACAACGCCGTCGCAGTCTCAGTCGCGATTGCGACGATCCTGATCGACCCGTCGGGCAGGCCCGCGATCGCCTCACGCGCCAAGAGCTTCGCGTCCGTGCGAACGACGTCGGCGCCGCCCTCCGCCTTGGGCAGCATGATTGCGTCAGGACGCGCCGGCACGACCGCGTCGAGGTCGGCGTCGGCAAGTCCCGTTGCAAATCCGTTGATCCGAACCAACAGGCGGGGGCGGTGCGCCGCTTTTCCTGCCTCGCTGATGAAAGCGGCGGCGCTCGTTCGGGCGTTTGCTTTGCCCTGGGCGGGAATGGAATCTTCGAGATCGACGATCAGCGCGTCGGCGCCGCACGCCATCGCTTTATCGAGCTTTTTTGCATCGTTTGCCGGGACAAAAAGCAACGAGCGCATCAGCGCGGCCGCATGCGCATGAATACCTGACGGCGACATTCCGCCACGAGCTTGTTGTCCTGATTGTAGGCGCGGTGATGGAACTCGATGATGCCGGCCCCCGGCCGTGACGTCGATTCCCGCTTGCTGATGACCTCGGTGGTGACATGCACGGTGTCACCCTCGAACAGGGGGTGAGGGAATTTCACCTCGGTCATGCCGAGATTGGCGATGGTCGTGCCGACGGTGAGGTCGTTGACCATGATGCCGATCATCAGGCCCAGCGTGAACAGTGAATTCATCAGCGGCTGGCCCCACTCGGTCTCCTGCTCGCAGAAGTGGCGATCGATATGCAGCGGCTGCGGGTTCAAGGTCATATTGGAAAACAGCATGTTGTCCATCTGCGTGACCGTGCGCGTGAGCGGATGCTCGTAAACGTGGCCGATCACGAAGTCATCGAAATAGATGCCGCCGCGCTTGTGGCGGTGCAGCTCCGTGTCTTGCGTCATGCCTTCCTCCCGTTCAGGCCCATAGACCTTTTCCGCTCGGCATGATGACCGCGGCGCCGTCAGCCGACGTCGGCTTTCGCGATGATTTGTTTGGCTTTCGAGATCGCAAACGCAATGGCATCTTCGCGGCCCTGCTGCGTATCCGCCCGGATGAAGCGGTGTTCCTTCACACCTTCTGGGGTATCCTTCTCGATGATCCCCGCAGTCTGATAAACGCCGTTGGTCCGATAGGGGGCCGCACGGATGCGGTACCCCTTGTATTCCACGGCCGGTGCCGGCGGTTCCTCGGTCGCGCCGACACCCCACCCGCCGGCGAGCCGGCTCCATGCCGCTTTGAGCTTCGAAAACATGGATCCTATTGCCACGCTGCCGTCCATGCGCGGGATCACCAATCGATTATCGCGCGCCTACGGCGGCATGTCGACCGCTCCCGCGCTCGGCCTGCTCGGCGAAGGCGAACTGTAGCTTAGGAGTATTGAGGTGACCGCTGCCGCAAGCCAGCGGATGCAGTCTCTCCTCAGTAACCGAACTGCTCGCGCAGTATCCGCTCATCCAGGCTGTGACCCGGATCGAACAGCATCTGCATGGAGATGCTGTGGTCCATCTGAATGTCGACCGAGCAGACCGAGCGAACTTCGTCATGGTCGGCGACGGCGGCGACCGGACGCTTCTCCGGCTCGAGCACCTCGACGCGCACGCGTGCGCTGTCGGGCAAGAGCGCGCCGCGCCAGCGTCGCGGCCGGAACGGGCTGATCGGGGTGAGCGCCATCAGCGCCGCGCTGATCGGAATGATCGGACCCTGAGCGGAGAGATTGTACGCGGTCGAGCCGGCCGGCGTGGCCACCAGCACGCCGTCGGCCACGAGCTCGCTGAGCCGCTCCTCGCCATCGACCAAGATGCGCAGCCGCGCCGCCTGGTAGGTCTGGCGATAGAGGAACACGTCGTTGAATGCATGAAACTGCACTGTTTCGCCCTCGTTGTCGTGGGCGCGCATCAGTAGTGGATGGATCACGGTGACGCGGGCCTTGGCGAGACGCTGCGGCAGGTGATCCGGATGATACTCGTTCATGAGAAATCCAACAGTGCCGCGGTGCATGCCGTAGATCGGCTTGCCCGTCGCCATGAACCGGTGCAGGGTCTGCAGCATGAGCCCGTCGCCGCCGAGTGCGACGATCACGTCGGCGGTGTCGGGCTGCGCGTTGCCGTAGCGCGCAGTGAGCCGTTCGAACGCCTCACGCGCCTCAGCAATCGGGCTGGCGACGAACGCTATTCGCTCGTAGCTCGGAGTCGCGGGGCTCATCGCAGGCCTCGTCATAGAGGTTATTGACGCCTCGGTGTTGAGGCACGCGGCGGGCGCGGCGCCCGCAGCCGCAAGGTGGCAAACATGGAGCGCGCGGTCTTCGTCTATACGACGTATCCATCCGTTGTCGAGGCGGAGCGGGCCGGCCGCGCGCTGGTCGAGCAGCGCCTGTGCGCCTGCGTCAACATCTTACCCGGAATGATCTCACACTACTGGTGGGAAGGTGCCTTGGAACGCGGCGAGGAGGTGGTGATGATCATCAAGACCCGTAGTTCGCTCGCCGAACGCGTCAGCACCGTAGTCAAGGAGATGCACGCCTACACCACGCCTGCAATCCTCGTGATCCCGATCGAGAGCGTCGACCGCGGTTATCTCGACTGGCTCATGGCCGAGACCTCACTCGCAACGAAAGTCTGAATTCATGGCACAGGCTGCTCATTGCGGCGGGTCCAGCGAGATGGCGCACCGTCTCATTCCGCCTTGATGTCGTGCTCACCTGCTACGGGGCGCCATGTCTGTATCTGCTCACTGAGGGAGCTGCGAAGCTCTTCGGCCCGCCGAGCGAGCGCGAAATCTGTTGCGTCTGCGTGAGCTGCGCGGCGACGCGCTCTTCACATGGCCTTGTTGTCCGCCCCACGCCGCGAGGTAAATGAAAATGTACATCGGCTGCGCGGCCCGCTAGGCTTACTCCCAGAAAATCAGTCTCGTGCGACATACCCAGGATTGTGCCGCCGTCATGCACCTCGACGAGGCGAGAGGCGGATCGCCACGGGCTTCGGAAGGTCCGGCGGGCGACGCCAAAGAGTGCTTAGATGAAGCCTGCGCCCTACGGTCCCTTTGCCTATTCGCCCATAATCCGGCGCCCGCGCTTGACCTGGCCAGGTGACGCCCATGTCGCGCTTTGGGTCATCCCCAATATCGAGTTCTTTTCGCTGATGGAGAAAGTGCCGGCCGGCTCCGGCGGCCCCGGCACTCCGGTGCCGGATATCCCATCATGGTCGGCGCGCGATTACGGCAATCGGGTGGGAGTATTCCGGCTTATGCAAGTGCTCGATCGCCACGGCATTCGGGCCACCGTCGCGCTCAACAGCGATGTGTGCGGCCAGCATCCCGAGATCATCGAAGAAGGTCGCAAGCTCGGCTGGGAGTGGATGGGTCATTGCGAGAGCAATACGCGGCGGCTCAACGAAGCGCCGCCGGGTGAGGAGAAGGCGATCATTGGCCGGACGCTGGCGACCATCGCGCAAACCACCGGTGCGCGCCCGGCGGGCTGGCTAGGCTCCGGCCTGCAGGAGACCTGGGACACGCTCGAGCTTTTGGCGGCGGAGGGCTGCGAGTATGTCTGCGATTGGACCAACGACGATCAGCCGTATGTCATGAAACTCGTCGGCGGCGGCAGGCTGATCTCGCTCCCCTACAGCCACGAGATCAATGACAAACCGGTGTTCGAACGCTTCCACCGAACCGCCGATGAATTCCGCAACATGATTTGCCGGCAATTCGATGTGCTCTACCGCGAGGGCGCGCAATCGGGTCGCGTCATGGCCATCGCGCTACACCCTTATCTCACCGGCGTACCGCATCGCATCGACGCCTTCGACGCGGCGCTCGGCTACATCTGCAATCACGCGCGGGTATGGAAAGCGACGGGTGCCGAGATCGCGCGACATTATCGCGCGCAGATCGCCAAGCAGTAACGGAGTACAAATGATCATGGATCGATGGTCGAGAAAGGCGCTTGTAGCGCTGCTGGCGGGCGCCACGATGGTCCTGGCTCCACAAGCGAAGACAGAAACCGTGACCGCGGTCTCGTCGGCGCGGTCTCGTCGACGCATTGGCCGGTTTATATCGGCCTCGCCAAGGGATATTACGCCGCCGAAGATTTGACGCCCGATCTGGTGTTCATCCAGTCGAGCGCTGCGCTGGTTCAGCAGCTCACCGCCGGCTCGCTCGATTTGGCCTTGTCGACGGGCCTTGCCGACCCGATACGCGCTATCGACAAGGGCTCGCCCATCGCCATCGTCCGGATCGAAATGCAGGCTCCTCCTTATGCGTTGCTCGCCAAGCCTGCCATCAAGCGGTGGCCCGAGCTCAAGGGCAAGACGATCTCGATCGGCGGTCCGAAGGATATCACGCGGATTTATCTGGAGCGGATGGCGGCGCCAAACGGATTGAAAGCCGGCGATTACGATACCGTCTTCGCGGGCGCGACCTCGGCCCGATTCTCGGCGCTGCAATCAGGTGCGGTCGATGCGGCAATCCTGCTGCCGCCGTTCAATTTCTATGCCGAGTCGGCAGGGTTCACGAATCTCGGCCTGACCATCGATTATGCTAAGGAGCTTCCGTTCACCGGCACCGTGGTCGGCCGCGCGTTGGCGTCGGCGCGCAAGGCCGTTCTGGACAAAGTGCTCTTGGTCAACAGCAAAAGCATGGCCTGGTTTTCCGATCCCGCAAATCGCACCGAGGCCATCAAGATCATGGTCGAGGCAAGCAAGCTCAAGCAGGAGGACGTCGCGAAGTCCTACGATTTCCTGCACAAGAACGAGTTCTTCGAAACCGCGGGCAAGCTCTCGAAGACGAAGATGGGCGCGCTGCTCAACGCGCTCAAAGGCCTCGGTGACGTTGAAGGCTCGATCAACATCGAGCGCTTCGTGCTGCCGGGTGTGACCCAGCTGACGGATTGAGATGGAGCGCGTTCCCGTGAAACGGGATCAATGTAGGCGGCGTACTCGGTCTACTCCCTCCCCGCTGCTGCTCTGGGAGCTCGCGAGCCGGCTTGTGGTCGCCAACGCGCTCTTTCTTGCCGCGCCCTCGCAGATCTTCGCGGCGATTGCGGCCCTTGCCGACAGCGGGGAACTGTGGCGGCACATCTCGATCAGCGCGGTCGAGTTCGCGCTCGGCTATGCGATCGCGAGCTTATTGGGCGTGGTGATCGGCTTTGCCATGGCCGAAAGCCCCACCATGAAACGCGTGCTGCAGCCGTGGATCTCGGGCCTTTACGCAACGCCGACGATCGCACTCGCCCCTCTGTTCATTCTTTGGCTCGGCATCGGCATCTGGTCGAAGGTGTTGGTGGTCATTTTTCTCGTGCTGTTTCCAGTCACCATCAATACTGAGGCCGGCCTGCGTACGACGAGCGAGCGGCTCATCGAGATGCTGCGCTCTTTCGGTGCCACCCCACGCCAGATTTTCTTCAAGGTCTCGCTACCGTCAGCCGTGCCGTTCATCCTCGCCGGGCTCAAGCTTGGCATCGGACGCGGGCTGATCGGCGTCGTGGTCGCGGAACTGTTCGGCTCCCGCGCCGGACTCGGGCGGTTGATCGCCCAATCGGCGGATGCATTCAATATGCCGGACCTGTTTGCTGGCGTGATCGTGCTCGCGGCCGCGGGCATCACGC
The DNA here is from genome assembly GCA_005883115.1 of Alphaproteobacteria bacterium. Lineage (GTDB taxonomy): Bacteria > Pseudomonadota > Alphaproteobacteria > Rhizobiales > Xanthobacteraceae > VAZQ01. The sequence goes on from VAZQ01000297.1 coordinate 7,898, forward strand.
TTACCGCGGGTTTCGGTTGGCTCGAAAACCGGCTCGTGCCCTGGACCAAGGATTAGGCCGCGTGGCGCTAAAGCTGCAAATCTCGCAT
>VAZQ01000297.1:8084-9793 GCA_005883115.1 Alphaproteobacteria bacterium
CTTTTCTGCGCATCGTCGCGGGACTCGAACCGGCAAGCTCCGGCGACGTCAGGCTCGACGGGCGGGCGATCAGTGGCCCGGGCGTCGACCGCGGTTTCGTATTCCAGACCGACAGCCTCTTGCCATGGCGCACCGTGTTCGCAAACGCGATCATCGGGCGGGAGGTGGCGGGCCGAGTCGGCCCGGCCGAACGGCAGCGCACCCTGGAGCTCTTGAAGCTCGTCGGCCTCGACGGATTCGAAAATTACCATCCGCGCCAGCTCTCGGGCGGCATGCGCCAGCGGGTCAATCTCGCGCGGGCGCTGGCGATCGACCCGCAAATTCTGCTGATGGACGAGCCGTTCTCGTCGCTCGACGCGCAGACCCGCGAGATCATGCAGACGGAGCTCATGCGCATCTGGGAAGCTGGCCGCAAGACGGTCTTGTTCGTCACCCACCAGATCGACGAGGCGGTGTTTCTGGCCGACCGTGTGCTCGTCTTCGCGCGCCGGCCGGGTCGGCTGCGGGAGAGCGTCGCCGTCGAGCTGGCGCGGCCACGCACCCTTGCGATGAAACGCACGGCCGAATTCGTACGCTATGTGGATCACATTTGGCGGCTGATCGAGGATGATGTGCGCGCCAGTGTGATCGAGGAGAAGGTGTGACATTTCGTCGGCAGGCAAATGCCGGCGTCATGTTGCATGCAAACCGCTGCCGTGCTTCACCGCAACGGCACGACTGGATGGCGATTTTGGGGGCAAACGAGCAAGAAAGGCGCAAATGACCCAGAACCGGATCACCCGACGAAAGCTTTCGATGCTGTTCGCCGCGTCGGCTGCCGCGGGAACGTTGCCGATATGGGCGCACGCCCAGCAGAATTATCCTAGCCGTCCGGTTCGTTTGGTCCTGCCGTTTGCCGCGGCAGGCGTGGCCGACATCACCGCCCGTGTGGCAGCGGAGAAGCTTGGCGACAAGCTCGGGCAACGGTTCGTGGTGGAGAATCAACCGGGACCAGGGGGCATTGCGGCGGCGCGCGCGGTGCTCTCGCAGGCGCCCGACGGTTATACGATCGGCCTCGTCACCAACGGCACCTCGATAAGCGCGGCCATCTACAAGGCGCTTCCATTCGATCCGGTGAAGGACTTCGCGACAATCTCGACCATCGGCGCGTTCGATCTTGTCTTCGCCACCAGCGCGGATTCCCAATTCAAAGCGCTCCAAGACTTCATCAAGGCTTCGCGCGCGCAGCCGGGCGAGCTCAATGTCGGCACCATCAATGTTGGCGGCACGCAGAACCTCGCGGCTGAGCTGCTCAGGGCCTCGGCAGGCCTCAATTTCCAGATCATCCCCTACCGCGGCACACCCGACGTCATCGTCGCGCTCATGCGCAACGACGTGCAGCTCATGGTCGATTTCTACGCGCCGATGAAATCCACCTTGCTGGACAACAAAATTCGCGCAGTTGCCACGACGGGCAAGGAGCGCTCCCCGTTCTTTACCGACGTGCCGACGGTCGCGGAAGCGGGCGTGTCGGGCTACGAGGTGGTGTCTTGGAATGGCATGTTTGCTCCGCGGGGCACGCCGACGGAGATCATCGACGTCTTGAACAGAGCCATCCACGAGCTCGTCGCCAACCCGGAAGTGAGGCAGCGCTACGCCGAGCTGGGCATTGAAGCCAAGGCCAGCACGCCCGAGGAATTGAAGGCTCGCCTTGCCGCAGATATTGGTAA
>VAZQ01000297.1:9845-10471 GCA_005883115.1 Alphaproteobacteria bacterium
AGCGTTCTTCCTCTGAGATGCGCGCACCGCAGTCGAGTTTGCGGGAATGGCCGCAGCACGCGCGCCACTTCAGCATGCGGAGGAGGGCCAGTCCGCCATTTCAAGACACCTGATTGTGTGAGCGCCTTCACATTTGGAGCGAGCCGCGACAGCTATTCTGGCCATGGCATCCATAGATGGAGACGATGGTGACCTTCCTGGTCAGCAAGCGATTGCTCGAGCGTGCCAATGCGCTGTTCTTGGGTGTCCTATGGAGCGCCTTTGCGGTCTGCGTAGTCGCCGCGCTCTCTTACGACGTCCTCTATTGGTTGGGGGCCTGGTGATTTAGGGGCGGCCGCTTGCTCGCCGTGCTCCGCCGGTCCAATCGCGCCAATCATTAGGCGGCATGGCTCATCGGGTTTCGCGCGTGAGCGGCCCATTCTTCTCGAGGCGGCGCAACACCTCGTCGCGGCTCGCATCCGGCACCTCGAGCAGCACGCGCGCGATTCCGGCCTCCCGATAACTGTCGAGCGCTGCCGCGTCGGCCGGAGCATTGAAGACCGTGATTGATAGCGTCGTGGGATCGCGTCCGGCCGCAACGGCTGCCTGGCGCAGCCGCGCCGCCGCCCCCTTAGGTTCCCAATTCC
>VAZQ01000297.1:10529-12391 GCA_005883115.1 Alphaproteobacteria bacterium
CTCGCTCTCGCCGCCGAGGAGGACGGGCGGATGCGGCTTCTGCTTGGGCTTGGGGTAAAGCCAGACTGGATCGAAATTGACGAACCGGCCGTGAAACTCGGCTTGATCCTGCGTCCAAAGGGCCTTCATGGCCAGGACACGTTCGCGCAGGAGCTTGAAACGCGTGTCGTAGCGGGCGCCGTGATTCTCCATCTCTTCGACGTTCCACCCGCCGCCGATGGCGAAAACGAACCGGCCGCCCGACAGTTGGTCGAGGCTCGCCACTGACTTGGCGGTGATGATCGGATCGCGCTGGGGCAGGAGCGCAATGCCGGTGCCCAGCTTGAGTTTGCGTGTTGCCGCCGCGGCGAAGGACAGCGCCACGAATGGATCGTGCGTATGCGAATAGCGCTTGGGCAATTCCCCGCCGCCTTGGAAAGGCGTGCGGCGGCTCACCGGGATGTGCGTGTGCTCGCATACGAACAAGGACTCGAAGCCGCGTGCCTCGAGCTCGCGCGCCAACTCGTCGATCGCAATTCCGTAATCGGTCGGAAAATAGAACGCACCCACCAGCATGGCGATCCGCCTGCGAGCCGGCCACAATTGGCGCCGCGGAGGCCAACCTATAGCACGCGTTTGCATCGCCCGTCGTGCTTCGGCAAAGGTCGCCCGCCGGTTGAGGGCGCTTTTGCTAACTAACAGCGCTCGAAGCTCGAGTGCGGAAGGCTTCGTCCCGCCCGCTTAATCTAGGTCGCCGTGTCGGCAGCCAGGTTCCCCCAGCTTGTCGTCCCCTCGGTTCGCACCGCGATGACCGGATAGCTGGCAATCTGCATCGCACGGAGTTGCGGGTAGCGTGAGCGCAGTAGTGCCTGGGCGTCTTGGTGTTCTTGCCCTTCATGGAGGATTTCGGCGTGCCCGCGCAGCATGACCCAGCCGAGCCGCGCCCAATCCTCCTCGTAGCGATCGACGATGACTGCGACCGCCGGGTTCTCGGCGATGTTTCTCAGCCGCTTGAGCGCAGTGACGGGTCCTCGTTTGGGTTTTTCATCGATGGCCACATAAAGTGAACTGCCCGCGATCGCAAAGCAGACCGGCACGACGTGAGGAACCGCGCGCCTGTCCGCGGTGGCGAGATGGGCAATCCGTTGCTGGGCCAGGAACCGGCGCTCCGCGTCCGACAGCATGGGCACCACCGTTTAGCTCTTCCCAGGACTGCGCGGGGCCAGCGCGTTCGCGAGACATTGACCGGCCTCATCAGATCGGCGGGCGGTCACATCTGCCAACCCCACGGGCGGGCGTGAAGAGCCATTGGTGCCGGGTGAGAGATTTGAACTCCCGACCAACGGTTTACAAAACCGCTGCTCTACCACTGAGCTAACCCGGCAAATCAATGAGTTACGAACAAAGAGCTCACGCTGTGTCTTAACCGCGTCGCTACGCGCTCCTGCCATAGCAGAAGAGGGCCGGCGGAGCTCAAAAAATTTTTTTTAAGGTGCGCGGAACCTTCGGTGGGGTTGGCCGTTCAAGCGATGGGACGGGCTCTATGACCCTCTGAGCTCGTTCGTCCCAGAAACTTGAAGCCCCGCCTCCAGGCGGGGTTTTTCTTTGTGCTCGCCACGGCCGCCGCTCGGCGGTCTGCCCGTCCCTCGGTGATGAGCGAGTCCGGGCCGTGGGCAGCCAGTCTCAGGTGGTATGGCCCGGATCGAGCGGGGAGGGAGTTTGCTGCCGATTGTCCTCCGTCATCAGATCGGTGCTCGGCTGGCCCTTCTGGCCGCGCCAGCCGAGACGTTCCTGCGCGACATCATCCTCGCTGGGCCGGCCCTCTTCGCGCGCCTGGCGAATCTTGGCCTTCTCACGAATGCTCTGCGCCATAGCGGCCTCGC
>VAZQ01000297.1:12467-14849 GCA_005883115.1 Alphaproteobacteria bacterium
CATTCCTTGCCTAGATATGTCGCAGTGTCGCGTCCCTCCCAGCCCCCTGCGATACGCGACATGAAGAAGCCCCGGCTGCGTTAGTTCGCCGGGGCTTTGATTTGTCTATGCGGTTGCGGATGCAGGTCTGGGTGTAGGCTTCGCCTCCGGCTCAAGCGGCGTCCAGATGCTGATGTGGCGTGTCTCAGGCATGAGGAACAGGCTGAGCACCAAGCACACCGCGGGGACCAAAATGGGGTACAGCAAGGCGTAGCCGAGGCTGCCCGTCGCCGCGAAGGCTGCCGATGTAATGAACGGCACCAACCCGCCGCCCCAACCGTTTCCGATGTGGTACGGGACGGACACCGACGTGTAGCGAATCCGGCCAGGGAAATATTCCGCCAGGAACGCGCCGATCGGCCCGTACACCATGCCGACATAGTTGACGAGGATGGCGATGATCAGAATCGCGACCGGATAGTTGATGTTACCCGGTTGAGTAACCGCGCCGAGCCACGCATACAGCGGGTAATACGTGACGGCTGCTAGCAAGAACCCGCCCAAGATCACCGGCTTGCGCCCAATGTGGTCGGACGCCCACCCCCACAGAATGAGGGTCGGCGTCGCGATGAGGAGCGCGGCCATCACAATGTAGCTCGAGGTGAACAGGTCCATCTTCACGACCTGCTGCAGGAAGTACAACGCCCAGAACTGCCCGCTGTACCAGACCACTCCTTCGCCGATCACCACGATGCTCGCGATCACGACGTATTTGAAGTTGGCGCTCAGGAACGCCTCCTTCCATGGGTTCCTGGTCATGAGCCCCTTGGCCTTGATCTCCTGGAAGATCGGCGTCTCGCCCAACTGCAGCCGAATGTAGATGGCGATTGCCACCAGCAGGAAGGATACTAGGAATGGGATGCGCCAAGCGCCCCAGGCGGCGTTAAAAGCCTCGTCGCCGAAATAGCCGCGGGTGGCGAGGACCACGGCGAGCGCCACCACGATCCCCAGCGTCGGGGAGGTTTGCAGCCATCCGGTATAGTAGCCTCGGCGCTCGTCCGAGACGTGCTCGGCGACATAGGTGATGGCGCCGCCATATTCGCCGCCCAGGCAGAGGCCTTGGATCATGCGCAGTCCGAACAACAGGAACGCGGCGGCCACGCCGATCTGGTCGAAGGTGGGGATCAGGCCGATCACCCCCGTGCCCAGTCCCATTCCGCTCAACGTGATGAGGAATGTGTACTTGCGGCCCACCCTGTCGCCCAGCCATCCGAACAGGAATGCTCCCAATGGACGAATCAAGAATCCGGCGGTGAACAAGGCGATCGTGCTCAAAAGAGCCGCGACGGGGTGCGTCTTCTCGAAGAATTTGACCGACAGCACGGCGGCCAAGCTCCCGAAGATATAGAAGTCATACCATTCGATGACGTTTCCCACCGACGCGGCAATAATCACCCGCCGGAAATCCTTCGGGATTTGCATGTTGTTCTCCTCCCTTCCCACGATAGGTCGACGCGGTGAAGAAATATCATTGCGGAAAGCCGGACCTAATTAGACTTTCGGCCTAGAGCTCTCGCCGACTGTGCTGATTGAGCGGCCCTCGGTGGGTTCAGTCTGGAAGGAGATGCCGCAAGCTACAAGCCTCACGGGTGTGACCTTGATCCTTTGGTCACGATATGGAGCGCCAGCGCCGCCGCGTTCGAGACATTAAGGGTCTTGATCCGCCCCGGAAAATCAAGCCGCGCGAGCTGGTCGCAACTCGCGCGCGTCGATTGCCTCAATCCTTTTCCCTCCGCGCCCAATACGAGCGCAAGCGGTGTGCGCAGCGTCGCGTCGCGCAGGTCGATGTCTCCCGCGCTGTCGAGCCCGACGAGAAAGTATCCGCGCTCGCGCAGCGCTGCTAGCGCGCGCGCCAGGTTTTGCACGCTCACGAGCGGCACATATTCGAGCGCGCCCGAGGCTGACTTCGCGAGAACGCCGGTCGCTTCCGGGCTGTGACGGGCAGTCGTAACTATCGCATTGACGGCGAAGGCCGCGGCAGTGCGCAGAATAGCGCCCACGTTGTGTGGATCGGTGATCTGATCAAGCACGAGAACGATCCCGGTGGGCTCGAGCTCCTCGAGTTCGGGCGAGGGCAGGGGATCGGCTTCGGCCAATACCCCATTGTGCACGGCGTCCGGGCCGAGGCGGCGCGCGATCGCGTCCGGCCGCACCAGTTCGGGTTCGACTGCGAGCGCCACCCCGTCCTCGGCGAGACGTCGCGCCGCGTTGGGGGTGGCGTAGAGTCGCCGGATGCGTCGTGCTGGATTTTCGAGGGCCGCTTTCACCGTGTGCCAGCCGTAGAGAATTGCTCTTGCCCCCAAATCCCGCGCCTCGCCGCGCGCTGGCCGAGGATCCTTGCGC
>VAZQ01000298.1:0-3706 GCA_005883115.1 Alphaproteobacteria bacterium
GAGCCGCGCGCGTAGGTCTCCATGCTCGCTCGCTTGGACAAGCCCCAGATGCCGTTCCGGCAGAAGGGCTATGTCGCGCGGCAGCGCACCCAGGACGGGAAGGCCAAGCTCTCCTATTGCATCGCTCACCAAGCCGCGATGGCGTTCGCTAGCGACGCGGTTCAGGATCACGCCAGCAATGCGGACGTTGGCATCGTGGCATGAGAATCCCCGCACCACAGCCGCGGCGGATTGTGCCTGCGCGGCCACATCAACGACCAAGACGACCGGCAACGCATACCGTGCGGCGAGGTCGGCCGCTGCGCCGGTGCGGCCGCTGGGCCCAGGGGCTCCATCGAACAAACCCATGACGCCTTCGATCACCAGCAGGTCGCAATCGCGTGCGGTTTCGCTCAGCAGCGCGTCCAGGAGCGACGGCGGCATCGCCCACGTGTCGAGATTGAACGCGTCTCTTCCAGTAGCCGCGGCGTGAAACGCCGGATCGATGTAATCGGGCCCGGCTTTCGCCGCCCGCACCGCGATGCCCTTGCGCTTGAGCGCCGAAAGCAGACCCAGCGTAATGGTCGTCTTGCCGGCGCCGGAATTTGGCGCTGCAACGATGAGAGCGCACGCGGTCATGGCGCGGTTTCCGCCATGGTATCGAGGAGCTGGTCGCGGAGATTCACGATGTTGCCGATCACGATGATCGAAGGCGTACCCAGCTGATGGTTTTCCGCTTCGGACGCCACACGATCGAGTGTCGATACGAGGACACGTTCGGCCGTGGTCGTTGCACTGACGATGATCGCCGCGGGTGTGCTTGGCGCCAAGCCGCCACGCATCAGCGCTTGGGCGATCGTTGCGAGATTGCGCATCGCCATGTAGAGCACGATCGGCTGGCCGGTTCGCGCGAGCGCGCTCCAGTCGGGGCAATCGTCGTCTACGCCATAGCCGGCGGCAAGGATCAGTGCCCGGTTCAAGCCTCTGAAGGTCGCGGGGATAGCGGCGGCCGTTAATGCGGCGAGCCCCGCCGTCACGCCCGGGATGATGCGAAACGGCACGCCCGCGCGCATGAGTGCCACGGCCTCTTCCCCGCCTCGCCCGAACACACAAGGATCGCCGCCCTTGAGCCGCAACACCCGGTATCCGCCCTGTGCGAGCTCGACCAAGCGGTTCGTGATGTCGCGCTGCTCGGCCGACGGCCGTCCCCCGCGCTTGCCGGCGAATTCGAGCCGCGCCTGCGGGCCGGCGAGGGCCAGCACGCGATGATCGACGAGCGCGTCGTGCACGACGACGTCGGCTTGCGAGAGACCCGCAAAGGCGTCGAGCGTCAACAGGCCCGGATCTCCGGGGCCCGCCCCGGCTAGCCAGACATGCCCCGGCCTTAGCAGTGGGGTACCCGCGCGGACGCCGCCGACTACTCGTTGCTCGTTCATGGAGGACGCCTGCGCAAGTGACGGCACGACGGGGCTGGACTATACCGATGGTGATGGACGCTACCCCGCTCCGTCGCGGTTGGACCACGGGCGCCTGCGCCGCGGCGGCGGCCAAGGCTGCTTATTCGGCGCTGCTCACCGGCGAATTTCCCGATCCCGTGGACGTGACGTTGCCGAAAGGTCAGCGCCCGTCCTTTGCGCTTGCCGTCATGCGGCAAGACGAACATTCCGCCACCGCAGGCATCGTCAAGGACGCCGGCGACGATCCGGACGTAACCCATGGTGCGCTGGTGCTCGTGACGTTGCGCCGGGCGACGCCGGGTGCCGGTGTCGTTTTCCGCGCGGGAGAAGGCGTCGGCACCGTGACCCGTCCCGGCCTGCCGGTTCCGCCTGGGGAGCCCGCCATCAATCCCGCGCCGCGTCGCATGATCTGCGCCGCCATGGCGGAAATCGCCGGTCAGAGTGAGGCTCTCGACGTCGAGGTGGAGATAGCGATTCCCGGCGGAGAGGCGCTGGCGGCACGCACGCTCAGTGCACGTCTGGGCATCATTGGCGGTCTTTCGATCCTGGGTACGACCGGAATCATCATTCCGTATTCCTGCTCGGCCTGGATCCATTCCATCCACCGCGGCATCGATGTGGCACGCGCGAGCGGCATCGCCCATATCGCCGCTTCGACCGGATCGAGCTCCGAAGCCGCCGTGCAAAAACTTTACGGCTTGCCCGACGTCGCGCTCATCGACATGGGCGATTTCGCGGGCGGGACGCTGAAATATCTGCGCCGGCATCCGGTGCCAAGAATCACCATCGCAGGCGGCGTGGGGAAGATGACCAAACTCGCGCAAGGTCTGCTCGACTTGCATTCGAAGCGCGGCGCAGTGGACCTGAGCGCGCTCGCCGCGTTTGCGCAGGAGGCCGGCGCGCCGTCCGCCTTGCGCGAGCGGATCCTCGCGGCAAATACGGCGGCGGAAGCCTTCGAGCATGCGGTGCGCCACGACTTTCGGCTCGGCGACGCTGTTGCTCAAGCCGCGTGGCGCACCGCTGCGCGCGTGCTCGAGGGCACCGAAATCGCGCTCGAAGTCGTGTTGTTCGATCGCGATGGACAGCCGGTCGGCCGTAGCCCGTTCACATCCGCTCACGGCATCTTCCCGCGAAACCGACGTTGATAGCTCGGATCGTAAAGCGCACTCTCCCGGAAATCTTCCGCCGCCAATGCCCGCCCGATCAACACAATGGCGGTATGCTCGATTCGCTCTTTGGCGATCTTTGCGCCGATGTCGGCGAGCGTGCCGCGCAGGATAAGCTCGTCCGGCCACGTGGCGCGCGCCACCACGGCGACGGGACAATCTTCCCCGCAGACCGGCGTCAGCGCGTCGACGATCGTGTTGATTGCCTGAATTGCCAGGTGCAGCACGAGCGTCGCGCCGGTGCCGGCAAAATTCTGCAGCCGCTCGGCACCCGGCATTTGCGAGGCCCGCCCGGGCAGCCGGGTCAGAACGACACTCTGGGCAATCTCGGGCACCGTCAGCTCGCGGCCGAGCACGGCTGCGGCCGCTGCGAAAGCGGGCACGCCGGGAGTAAGGGTATAAGCAATTCCGCGCCGCTGGAGCCGGCGGATTTGCTCGGCGACGGCGCTGAACACGGACAGATCGCCTGAATGAAGCCGCGCCACGTCCTGGCCAGCCGCGTGTGCCGACACGAATTCGACCTCGATCTCGTCGAGCGTCAGTGGCGCTGTATCGACCAAGCGAGCGCCGGTCGAGCAGTATGCCAACAGGTCTGCCGGCACGATTGAGCCGGCATAAAGACAGACTGGACATCGTCCGAGGAGGTCGCGTCCACGGACCGTGATGAGGTCGGCGGCGCCTGGACCCGCGCCAATGAAATGTACCGTCATGCTCGTTCCTCGCTGACGGCCAAAGCGCAGGTGGCGATCCCAACGATAGTTCGGGGCACGAGAAGCCGAGCTGCGGGGCCGCCGACCGCCAGCGCCGCCGCTTCAGCAACCGAAGGAACCCCGGTCAGCGACAGGACGCGCTTGGAACTGGTTTGCGTGCGCGATCCTGCCGCCTCGAGCTCAGCCTTACCTACAAAAATGAGCGGCACACCCAGCGCGGCGGCAGCCGAGGCGACGCCCTGCTCGCCGCCCTTGAACTCGGGCGCCGCGACGAGGTCGAGCGCTTGCGCCGCCAACCCCGCGCGATTAAGTGCATCCTCGATCGCGGCGCTGATGTCCGCCGCCGACGCGCCTTTGCGACAGCCGATCCCGGCGACGATCATGGCTTGACCCA
>VAZQ01000298.1:3796-5747 GCA_005883115.1 Alphaproteobacteria bacterium
CGACGGTCCAGCAGCAGAGCTTCGGTTTCAGTCGTCACGGCGTTCACGACCAACCGTCCCCCAGGTCGAAGTGCGCGCACCGCGGCATCGAGCGCGATTGCCGCGCCACCGCCGATGAATACTGCATCCGGCTGGGCGAGCCCCTCGAATGCCGCTGGCGCCGCGCCTTCGATCAGGTCGAGTCCTGGCACCCCGAATGCGGCTGCGTTGCCTCGGATGCGGGCAGCGCGCTCGCTGCGCGCCTCGATAGCAATGGCACGCATCGAGGTATCAGCGAGCATCCATTCAATGGCCACGGAACCAGCGCCGGCACCGACGTCCCAGAGCAATTCACCGCGGCGCGGGAAAAGTGCGGCGAGCGTTATCGCGCGGATCTCGCGCTTGGTGATCTGTCCGTCGTGCTCGAAAAGTGCATCGGGCAGACCGGGCGCGCGCGCAAGGACGCGCGCGCCCGGTCTGGCTTCAACCTCGATAGCCACCGCGTTGAGCGGACCCACCTCGTCGAGATCGAAACTCGCCGCCGTCGTCGCGCGCACGCGTTCGCGCGGACCGCCCAAAGCTTCGAGCACGGTCATCCGGGAGCTGCCGAATCCGGAGCCGGCCAGCAGCCGCGAGAGGGCGGCCGGTCCTGCGCTGTCCGAAGTCAATACAACCACTCGCGCCCCCGGCTGCAGATGCGGACGGATCAGATCGAGCGATCGGCCATGGAGGGACAGCTGCATTGTCTCCGGCACAGACCAGCCCAGACGCGCGGCGACGAGCGTGAAGGTGGACGGCGCCGGCACGGTAACCGTTTCGCAAGGATCGATGTGCCGCAACAGAACCGACCCGACGCCGTAGACGAATGGATCGCCAGACGCGAGCACGCAGACGTGGCGACCGCGCAGTGCCACCACGTCGTTGACTGCGCCTTCGAAGGGACTGCGCCACGGCCGCGCGACTCCGCGGATGAGCGCGGCGGCGAGCGCAAGGTGGCGATGGCCGCCGAACACGATCTCTGCCGCTTGGACAAGGCTTCGAGCGGTCGGAGTCAATCCCTCGATGCCATCTTCGCCGATGCCAACGATGGACAACCAGCGCCGCGCTGCGGCAATCTCGCATGCGTGAGAGTCAGTCAACGTCATGCGACGCATCCTCATTCTCGGTGGGACCACGGAAGCGCGCCGCTTGGCGGAACGTCTCGTTGAACGCGTCGAGCTGAAAGTTACGGTCTCGCTCGCTGGCCGCACCACTGCGCCTGCCGCACAATCCGCGCCGGTGCGGATCGGCGGATTCGGCGGCGCTGAGGGCCTTGCACAATATCTCGCAAGCGAGCGCGTCGATGTCCTCATCGACGCGACGCACCCCTACGCCGCGGGCATCTCGGCCAATGCCGCCGCCGCGGCGGCAGCCGCACGCATTCCCTTGCTCGCGTTGCGACGCCCGCCCTGGGCGGCGCTTCCCGGCGATTGTTGGATGGAGGTCGCCGATACCGGCGCCGCCGTGCAGGCGCTCGGCGCGGAGCCGCGCCGTGTTTTTCTCACGCTCGGTAAGACGGAGATCCGAACGTTCGCTCGAGCGCCGCAGCACTACTATCTCGTGCGCAGCGTCGAGCCGGTGGATCCGCCGTTGCCGGTCCCACATGCATCCTACATCACCGGCCGAGGTCCGTTCACTGAGAACGCCGATCGGGTATTGCTGGCAACTCACGCCATCGATGTCATCGTCGCCAAGAATAGCGGGGGGGCTGCGACCTACGGCAAGATCGCGGCGGCGCGAGTGCTCGGGCTTCCTGTCATCTTGCTGCGCCGCCCGGCCTTGCCCGAGGTACCGACCGTCGGGACCGTCGCGGAGGCAATGACGTGGCTTAATCATGCGGTCGCCCTTCGCGGCGTGTAGACGAGTGGGACTTGGCCTGAGCGCGACACCAGCCGTGTCTCCGCTGTACCGACGATGACCAGGGTTGCCATAT
>VAZQ01000299.1 GCA_005883115.1 Alphaproteobacteria bacterium
ACGTCGAGCGTGAAGATCATGGAATAAAGGCGGAAAACACCAGGTGGCGAAGTCCGTCCCGGAGCAAGCGAAGGGATAAGGTAGGTAAGTGTCAGAAGGCTATAGGTCAGCTTTGGGTCTACCCCGGTCCTCACCAAGTTCGACCGAACGCGACCGCTTCACCCTAGCGAACAGAGATTCACAGCGACTTCCAGTCGCGACACCTGGCGTCAACCGAGATACCCAAGCGAACTGTCCAACGATAGCCATGAACGCCGGTGAGTTTGGGCGGGCGAACCAATCGGACCACCATGTCCTCCAGCTCCAACGCCAGTATCGCCAAGAAAGCTCGCACGAAGGCCGAGGCGGATTTTGCTACTTGGCTCATGATGGCCAAGCTCGGTGGTTTCGATGACCTTCCGTCAAACGCACAGGGCTTTCTGACTAACTATCGAACCCGACTCGAGACGATGAACGAGGTCGAGGCCACGGCCCTGGCCGTTCGCGAGGTCTACAGCGCTTATTACAGCGAGATGGGAGGCGTGGGCGCGGCGCCGGAACCAAAGGCCCGCACACCAACGACAGAGGGCAAAGTCGGGCGCTTCCAGAGACGGCCTAAACCTCAGCCTGGTCTATTGGCTGCTCGTCATTCGACGAGGCCAATGATCCGAAAATCCCTTCCGGTACTGCTGATTTTCGCGAGCATGGTGGCTCTGATTGTCGCATATAGATTTCTGGCGCAGTAACATCGCCCGCGGATAGTGTGCGGGGGACGAAGTGCACCGCGCGGAACCTGGAGCGGCTCGCCAAGCTTCTCTGCTGTGCCCCGCCACCTCTAGAGAGCGGCCCGCATCGTATGACCTCCGCATTTACAAAACGCGATGTTCGCGACGTCCGCTTTTCCCCGATAGCGACCAAATAGCGGACCTCGCTGCACTTCGCATTTGTGCGAAAGGCGGATGTTGGCGGGAATGCCGCGCACTTGTTCGTCTCGATGGCGTGCCGGTTGCTTTTGCCGCGGCTCGGAAATTGGAACTCCCTACGGTATTACCTATACGTATTTTGCAATTGTGGCGAGCAGCGTGTCCCCACATTTAAATCCCAAATGATGCGAGGCAAAAATTCGCCCTCGCGGCGGCGAGTGTTGGAGTTTTGTTTTGAGATTGAGAGCTTCCGCAGCTGAATTGGTCGGAGCGCGCAGCGTAGGCATATTAAAACAAAGTTTGAAGCTGCCGTTCCACGCTGCTCGGAATGCAAAAGGCGGCGGATGCCTCACGACGGGTTACCTACGGTGACACGCACCGTCGGAATTGGTAATCGCCTTCTTGCAACACTGCCGCCTGCGGATATTGCTCTGCTGGCGCCCGAGCTGGAAGGGGTCGCGCTCGATCAGGACGCGGTCCTCGTGCGAGCGGGTGACGAGGTCGAGCATGTCTTCTTCCCTCATAGCGGCGCCATCTCGCTGATGATCGACATGGCGAACGGGCAGACTGTCGCCACCGCGGCAATCGGGTGTGAGGGAGCAGTCGGCATCCTCTCCGCGCTAGGGCCGTCACCTTCGGCCATTACCGCCATCGTCCACGCGGCAGGGACCGCTTCGCGGATCCCCGCCTCCCGATTTCGCGCCGCTTTCAACCGCAGCCCCGTGCTCCGGCACGCGCTCCAGGCCCACCTCAGCGCGATGCTGACACAGTTCCAGCTCGGCGCGGCCTGCAATGCGCTGCATGCGGTCCAAGTCCGCATGGCACGCTGGCTGCTCAATTTAAGCGACCACATTGACCACGACGTCCTCCCGCTCACCCAGGAAGCGCTGTCGCAAATACTCGGTGTGCGACGAACGACGGTGACTCTCCTGATGCGCAATCTGCGCGCGTCGGGCGCGATCAGATCTGATCGACGAGGCCAGATCGAGATCGACCGATCGCGCCTCGCGGCGGTGGCATGCGAATGCCACGAGACCATGCGTCTCGAAGTTGACGGATCTGCCTCGACGAATACGGCCCGATCTCGATTTCTGGGTGTTGGGGATGATGAGCGCGTCTCACTAGGTGCATTGGTTGCTCGGTCCGGGAAGGACTACTCCGTGACCGCGCACCCGACCAACGTCGGGAATAGGCTCTTGGCGGCGTTGCCGCCGGCGGATCTCGGCCTGCTCACGCCCCACTTCCAGAAAATCTCGTTCGAACCCGACGCCATGTTGGTGCGGTCGGGCGATGAACTCGACCAAGTTTATTTTCCCCATAGCGGCGCAATCGCCTTCATGGTCGATATGCCCAATGGGCAAACGGTCGCAACCACGTTGATGGGGCGGGAAGGCGCATTGGCCTCGCTCTCCGTGCTCGGCCCATCGCGGTCGTCCGTTACCGCGATTGTTCGCGTGGCCGGCACCGCATCGCGGATTTCCGCCGCGAAATTCCGGCTCGCCTATGCGCGAAGCGCAGCCATCAGGCAGGTGGTGCAGGTCCACGCCCGCACGCTGTTGTTGCAGCTCCAGCACGTGGCCGCCTGCAACGCGCTGCATCGGGTGGAAGGCCGCATGGCGCGGTGGCTGCTGCAGATTCACGACCGCGTGCCCGACGACGCGCTTCCGCTGACGCAGGAGGCACTTGCCCAATTGCTTGGGGTGCGGCGGACGACGGTGACGCTGACGATGAGCAAGCTTCGCGTGGCGGGGGCCATCAGGTCCGACCGGCGCGGCTTCGTCGAGGTCGACCGGACGCGGCTCGAGAGCGTAGCGTGCGAATGCTACGCGCTGATGCAGCGCAGGATCGATCGCATATCCTGCCAGGAATTGTCCGCGCCGCGACTTGCCCTTGCGCTGCTCCAGGAAAGCTCCTTCGTCACCTCCGGTGAAGCCGGCGAAGACCGTGCTGAAATCAAGGCCGCTTCGCCGGTGAGGAAATAGCGGGTCGTTCCGCCCCGATCAGGCTCCCTCCGGTGTGAACGGGCGTCCAAGATTGACCCCTCCACCGCTCGGCAGATCAATAGCTTAGCTCGCCGATCGGCGCCCGGTCGCCGCTGGCTGCGTTCGAAGCCTCGCGGCGTTTGACGATCAGGGCTATCCTTTCTCCGCCAGGAAGCTTGGCCCCGGTGGCGGCTCTCGGGCGCAAGAAATGAGCTGCAGTGTTTGCGTTTGGTGATCAAATGACGCAGGGCGGCCAGAAAGGTTTCGGCATGACCAAGCACGGCCGATCCGGGCACGCGACCCGATCGCCGCGCTTCCGCTTCCTGCAGAAGCTCGAAGCGAAAAAGAATGATCGAAAGGACCGCTCTCGGATCAAGGACCCGAAACAGTCCGTCGAGGAGCTATTCCATCCCGGAAAGCAACATGAGACCTGACGAACATCCGCGCTCGCGGCGATCGATCTACTCGAAATGCCGGTGCGCTCGAGCGCAGATGGGCGGCATTGAGCTCCCGCAGCTTGGCGAGGGCCTCTTCCAGAGCTCGCCCCAACCGTCCGAGCGCAACGGCCTTCTCCTGGGCGATCTCATAGTTGAGAACGTCGACGGGAGCGCGATGAGGGCGAAAATCGCGGGACATCGGTTTATAATAACGTCACATGGGCGCATGCGCGACGATGCGCCCTACTGTGGCGTCTTCTGGCTTCGTCGGGCGGTTGTCAATAGGCCTTCAGGTTTGCTGTTCGCTTACGATGCGGAACTTGGGCATAGCGGACATTGAGTAGGACGCAAATCTTGATTTGTGAGCGTTCTAGCAGGATGGGAACGTTGTTAGGGTTCATCGCTAAAGCGTAGGCCGTTAGCTTGAGACTGTTATTGCCCTTGGGGGTCGGGTCGCGCGTGA
>VAZQ01000168.1 GCA_005883115.1 Alphaproteobacteria bacterium
ATAGTTTCCGTTTTTGAAGATATCTCTGCGCATTTCCACGAATTTGTCGCCGTAGCGGGATTCCTTGATGAACACGGTCATGGTTACCACATTGTCCACGCTCCCGCCGGCCCGTTTCATGATGCCGTCGATTTGCGCAAAAACTTGCTTGACCTGAGCTTCGAAGTTGTTGGCGATGTTGTTGCCCTGACCGTCCTGCGTGGCAGTCTGTCCGGCAACCCAGACGATCGTTCCGCCGGACGTGACCACGCCCGGAGAAAACGCGCGCGATAATTGGAACGGCGTCTTCTCTATGTACTCGGCAGCCTGCGCGACACTCGAGAGCAACATGGCCAGCAACAGGGCAGGGATACGGCTCATCTGTGGGCTCCTGACGAAGGACAAGGGCGTGAAAGCGACCAAGCAAGTGTTCTCGCTATCCAGGATCGCGTCAACCTGGCTCGCGCGGCTGCGCCACGCGCCGTTCACGCCGGAGCGCGTCAAGACGGCACTGACATAACGCCTACGCGGCCGGCGCACCGGGGGGCGCATCCTGCCCCGCCTGCGGCGGCCGCATTCTTCCCAAATTCGCCAGCGTAGCGCGCACGGATTACGCGCGCGTGTCGTCGCGAGTAACGGCTTGTCCGCTCCCGACGTTTAGCGCGTTTGTCGTCTTGCGAACAAAACCGCATATCGCGCGTTTCTTATATGGAACCGGAGTCAAGCAGCCCTAATGCAAGTGTCCTGATCGTGTCGGATCCAGCTAGAACCAAGCGGCGTGAACGAACGGTGTCGTGCCCTCGATGTGGAACCGCGATGGAGGAGGTGGTCAGCATCGCCCCGAGCTTAGGCGAACCCGGACTGGTCGGGTATGAATGCCCAAATTGCGTTTACGTGACCAGCGAGTTGGTGCGTCCCAGTGACGAGTAGCAGCGGGCCAGGTCTAGGGTGCAAATAACCAAGCGCCTTGCGCTATTCATGCATCGCCGACTGCAGCGAACCGCGGTGGTTTAACAGCCTTCGCTGACGCGCGATACGATGACAGCGGTAGCTGTTCCGGAGCGCCGGCCTGTCATGTTCCCATAACGCGTTTATACGGCCGGGCTGGAAACGGTAGAGTAAGCTTTTGTTTGCCAACCGAAGCTGAATTGCTGGCCGGCTCGCCTTTGCCCTGATCTAACCCAAGTCCCGACCTAGGCGTTTGTTAATTGCGGGAATGGGCTTGGCGTGCGCGACCAATTTACTCCTTCAAGAGCTCCACTGCGTGCCCTTCTCGCGTCGGCTGCGATCGCCGCACACATGGCGCTTGCCGGGTGCGGCGGCGGCACACCGGTGACCAGCGGCCGCCACATGCAACCATTGTCGGAACGCATGCTGGCGACGCTGAAAGCAAAGAACATGAACAAGGAATCGCCGATCCTCGTGCGGGTCTTCAAGGAGGAGGCGGAACTCGAGGTTTGGAAGCAGGACGACAGTGGGCGCTTTGCGCTCCTTCGCACTTATCCGATCTGCCGCTGGTCGGGGGAACTCGGCCCCAAGTTCAAGACCGGCGACCGCCAGGCGCCCGAGGGCTTTTACGCCATCACCCCTGGCTTGATGAATCCTGATTCCAGTCAGTATCTCGCGATCAATACGGGATTTCCGAATGCCTACGATCGGGCGAACGGCCGCACTGGCGCGTTCCTGATGATCCACGGCGGCTGCTCGTCGGCTGGCTGCTACGCCATGACCGACGAGCAGATCGCGGAAATCTACGCGCTCGCCCGCGAAGCGTTCTTCGGCGGGCAAAAATCATTCCAGCTGCAGGCCTATCCGTTCAGGATGACGCCGCTCAACGTGGCACGCCACCGCAACTCGCCGCACATGGCATTCTGGAGAATGATCAAAGAGGGTTACGACCACTTCGAGGTTACGCACCTCGAGCCCCGGGTCGATGTATGCGAGGGGCGCTACGTTTTCGATGCAGAATCCATGGCCGACTTCAGCCCCGCCGGGCGCTGCCCAGCCTACAAGGTAGAGGAGGACATCGCGGTGGCAGTACGCGAGAAGCAGCGCCGCGACGAGATTGAGACGGTAGAGTTGATCAATCGAGGCGTCCCGACCGTGCCGGTTACGAGCCGCGCCGACGGCGGTATGAATTCGACCTTCCTGGCGGCCGTGAGATCGCAGCGCGATCCAAGCGCGGTGATCCGCACCGCGTCGGGCACCATCCCTGCCTATGTCAATCCGCCGAAGGACGGCGGCGAAGATTAAGGCCGCTGAAGTGCTGCTCGTGATGGGAGCAGCCGAGTGATACTCTGCCGGGGCAACCCCGGGGAGGAGATGAAACGCCGCCGGTTTTTGCTTCTGGCCGCAGCTGCCGCCGCCCTCTCCGTCGCATCGCAAGTTGCATCGGCGGAAATATATCCCAGCCGTCCGGTGAGCGTGATCGTTCCGGTCCCCGCCGGCGGCCAGATGGATTCGATTGCGCGCATTGTCACCGAGCGCATGCGACGGCGGCTGGGCCAGCCTATGATTGTCGAGAATGTGACCGGCGCCTCCGGAACGATCGGCGTCGGCCGGGTCGCGCGCGCGACGGCCGATGGCTACACGCTCCTCTATGGAGCCTGGGCCACACAGGTCGTCAACGGCGCTGTCTACGATCTCCCATACGATCTCATCCACGATTTCGAGGCCATAGCGCTGACGAGCATCACGCCCTGGCTGATCGCCGCGAAGTACGCTGTGCCCGCGAACGATCTACGCGAGCTTATCACTTGGTTGAAGGCCAATCCGGACAAGGCGTCTGCAGGGACCTCAGGCGCGGGTGGGCCGGGGCACATCGGCGGCGTGCTATTTCAAAAACTCAGCGGCACGCGCTTTCAGTTCGTGCCTTATCGGGGCATGACGCCGGCCATGCAGGATTTGATATCCGGACAAATCGACCTCATGATCGCTGATCCCGCCAGCGCAATACCGCAATTTCGTGCGGGTCGGATCAAGGTCTTTGCCGTGACGGCCAAAACTCGCTTGGCGGCTGTACCGGAGATTCCGACAGTGGATGAAGCGGGGGTATCGGGATACTACCTCGCTCCTTGGCACGCAATTTGGGCGCCTCGAGGAACGCCGGACGCGATCATCCGACAGCTCAATGCAGCGGTCGTGGATGCATCAGCCGATCCTGCGGTGCGGCAGCGGCTCGTCATTCTCGGCTCGGACACACCAGCGCGCGAGCAGCAGACGCCGGAGGCTCTGCGCGCCTTCCACGAGGCCGAAATTCAGAAGTGGTGGCCAATCATCAAGGCGGCAAAGATCAGGGCGGAATGAAGCTGGTTACCGCCGCAACGAATGAGGGTACATGCTGAACCTTCGACGGCGCGCATTGTTGCATCTCCTTGCAAGCGCAGCAGCGGTGCCGGCCGTATCGCCCCTCGCCAGAGCGCAAAGCTACCCGTCGCGGCCGGTGACCTTGGTCGTCTTTGTCCCGGCCGGCGGCACGCCCGATATCATTGCGCGCTTGGTCGGCCAATCTTTATCGCAACGACTTGGCCAGTCCGTGGTCATCGACAATCGGCCGGGCGGCGGCGGCAATGTGGCGCTGCAGGCCGTCGCGCGTGCGCCAGCCGATGGCTACTCGCTCCTGCTCGTCGCCACTCCGCACGCCGTCAACGTGACGCTCTATGAGAAGAGCGCCGTCACCGTCACGCGCGACATCGTCCCGGTCGCGAGCATCAACACCGATTCCTTCGTCCTGCTGGTCAATCCGTCATTCCCGGCCAGAACCGTCGCCGAGTTCATCACCCATGCGAAGGACAATCCGGGCAAGATCAACGCATTTATCCGGCGAGCTGTTTCGGATGATGACCGGCGTCGAGGTGGTGCACGTTCCTTATCGAGGTACGCCGGCCGCGCACTCGGGATTAATGGCGGGCGATGTGCATGCGATGTTCGATGCCACTGTCTCGGCGCTTCCGCAGATCCAGTCGGGTGCGTTGCGAGCGATTGGGGTAACGGCCACAGCCCGCGTGCGGGTGCTGCCGGACATCCCGCCGATCGGCGATACCGTCGGGGGTTACGCCGTGACCGGCTGGCTTGGCATCGGCGTCCCCAAGGGCACGCCGGCAGAGATCGTCGAGCGGCTCAATCGCGATATCAACGCGGTGCTTGCTGATCCCGCCGTGCGGACGCGGATGGAGGACCTTGGCAGCGATGCGCGTCCCGGCTCGGTCCACGAGTTCGGCCGTCTCATCGCGGAAGAAACCGAGAAATGGGCGAAGGTGGTCAAGTTCGCAGGCCTCAAGGTGGAGTGAGGGCCGTAACGGCCGTATCGCCGGGGACGATCCAGACACGAATCGGGAACTAAATTTCGGCGGGCCGGTTGATCCTGCGAAAGGATACGACCCATGTCATTGCTGAAATGGGCGCTCATCATGCTGGTGGTGTCGCTGATCGCGGCGCTCTTTGGCTTCACCGGTCTAGCGGCGGCCAGCGCAGATGTGGCCCGCATCCTGTTCTATATCTTCCTTGTCATCTTCCTCGTGCTGCTCGTGCTGGGCCTTGTGGGAGCGAGAGCCGCGCGCGGACCTTGAGCTGCAACGCGCGCTGCCAGCCCCGGCAACGCGGCCGCGGCGGCAAAACGAGAACCCCGCCCGAGTGTGGCATTTGAAAAGAGAGGTTGCTCGAGCGGGGTCTCGGGAATCCTCAGGGGGGGCTGGAGGAACGAGGACTCCATTAGGCGAAACAACCTGCGTGCGGCAAATATTCCGCACGCGACGGCCGGTATGCCGGTTTATTTGCGGTGCGGCTTCGGGTTTGCGCGCCGAGTCGCGTTTTGATCAAAGCTTTAACTGCGACTTGCGCAGAATTTTTAGAGCTCCCTCGCAGAGCTTATCGGGATCGCGCTCGCCCGCCTTGGCAAGCTCGATGATGAACTTGGCAAGGACCACCACAAGCGGGTCCTCAGTGCAAGCTCGAATGCAGCGGTCAAAACCGCAATGTCTTCCGGCGCAAACCAAACGTCGCCATGGAGGAGCACCCGAATTGCCAAATCCGCCCTCGTAAGGCCTCACGCGAGAGTTCAGAGGCAAGATAATGTAGTCCACCGCCGCGTGCTATTACGGGGTTTACCGGAGGTCCACTACCGCTCTCGACGATTACCGAGATCCCCTCATCGCCCCTTGCGCGGTGCTTCATGCTGCTCGAAGCGCAGCAGCCACGACGATGGCAGGCCTACGAGCACCCCATTCGATCGGAAGATGCATGCGACAAGCATTCCGCGACCAGCACGGGGCCGCTTAATCCGCTTAGCCGATTCTTATGATCTGCTTGCCAAAGTTCTTGCCTTGCAGCAATCGAAGGAATCCCTCCGGCATTCGCTCGATGCCGTCTAGCACGTCTTCCTTGAAGCGGATTTGTCCCGCCCTGTGCCAATTCGCGAGACGTTGCAGCGCTTCATTGCGCCTGTGCCACCAGTCGAACACTAGAAAGCCGTGCATGGTGGCCCGTGTGACAATGAGCTGACCGTTGAAGCGCTCGCCGATGTCGGGTTTTCCGAACTGATCGGCAACCGCAACCCGGCCGCAAATCACCACACGTGCACCGATATTCAGATTTCTCATTACCGCATCGTGGATAGGACCTGCGGTGTTGTCGAAGAAGATATCCACGCGTGCGGGGCAGGCTTCCTTCACGGCCGCCGTGAGATCGACGGCCTTCTTGTAGTTGATCGCACCTTCGAACCCGATCTCCCGGCACCAGTTGAGTTTGTCGTCGCTTCCGGCAATGGCCACCGCGCGAGAGCCCGCGAGTTTGGCGATTTGGCCGACCAGTTGGCCAACCGCTCCCGACGCGGCCGAAACCACGACCGTGTCACCCGGCCGTGGCCGGCCTACTTCGAGAAGGCCGAAATAAGCGGTCAGCCCGGGCATCCCCAGCCAAGAGAGCGAGCTCTCAATCGGCGCGAGCGCAGGATCAATCCTGTTGACGCCTGAAGGTCCGGGTATGTCCGGGACCAGAACAGACCATTCCTGCCAGCCAAAGCTCATGGATTCGGCGGTGTCTCCGACCCTCCACGCCGGATGATTGGAGGCCACGACCTCGCCGACCCCGCCGCCCTGCATGACCTCACCGAGCCCGACGCCCTTCGCATAGTTGCTCGCGGGACTCATGCGGCCGCGCATGTATGGATCGACCGAAAGCCACTTCGCTTTGACAAGGATTTGGCCCGGCCCGGGATCGGGCACCGGCTGCGTATCCATGACCCAATTGTCCGGGGCGGGCATTCCCTCGGGATAACGCGTGAGGAGCCATCGCCGGTTCACGACATTCTGCATAGTTTCACCCTCTGTCGAGCATAAGCCAGGCGCAGCTTCAGGCGTGACGATCGTTGAGACCGTCGGCATCATTTCGCTGCGGGCGAAAAGTCCTGATTGCTGAAATTCGATTGCGCGGGCCGTCGGATGACAATGAAGCCGCGATTTGCCGCCTGATGGCAAGAATTGCATGCGGCGGTGAGGCTATCGAACGACGCCGAGAACTTGTTGAAATCGTGGACTGCGATCGCGCCTTCGAGTTCAGTGACGGTGCCAGTGATGATCGCATCGATCATGTCGCCGACCGGAATATTGTGGTAGCGCGGAACGAGGTCTTGCACGTCGGAAAACACTTCCTTGAGTTCGCTGAGTTGGTATCCGGCGAGTTCCCAATTGCGCGCCTCCCCGGCGAGCCACAGCTTGGCGTGATCGACTTGAATTCTCCCCATGAATTCGCCGAGGCCAGGAACATAGCTGCTCGGCTTATCCTCATTGGAAGCCGATGCTTTTGGCGTTTGGTCCGGCGCAGCGGAGTTAGGCTGACCGCCCACAGGCAAAGGTGAGGCGGCGAGGAGGCCGACAATAAGGGCGACGCCCAGCCGTTTCATTGCTAACTCCCTCAGACTTGGCGCAGTGGCTTAACACAAGGCAGAAGGGAGCGCACTGCGCGCGTGGCATTGCTGCCCGAGTGCTCTCAATGAGCCGGTGCGCTCACGCTCGCGGGCACTGCGCGCCTGTTTCAACCCAAGCTTTCGCAAGATCGCCGAACTGCGCCTGCGTTCCGGGTGCGGGCGTGCGCCCCAGACCGGGTGACCAAGCCCAGCCAACCAAGCTGTCCTCGGACAAGTGGCGGATCAACTCCGCGAGATCGCGGTTGCCGTTGCGGGCGCGGTCCTTGATCTGGGCGCAGATCTGGGCGCCCGAGCGGCCCTGCCACGCCATCGATGCGGGCGCCAGACGCCAGTTCGCATGGCCCGGGATGCCGGCGGGATCGAAGTTGGCGGCGTGATGGCACGTGGCGCAAGGCAGCCCCGGCGCGCCGTGTCCGTCGGTGCCGCGCACCACGAGCGGCTGGTGCGGCCGCATGGCATCGGTCTGGGTCGGATGATCGCCCGCGGGATGACAATTCATGCAGCGGGGATGGCGCAACACTTTGCTCATCTCTTCGAACAGCGCCATCGAGCGCGCGCGCTGGTTCGTAATCCCAGCAAAGCTCGTGACCGGACGCAGTTCCCTCGCTGGGCTCGCAGCGCGCTGCGTCTGTGCGGACGGCTGCTCCAGCGCCAATATGGCGGCCGTGGCGGCGAGCGCAAGGATTCCGGCAACACCTTTGAGCGCCGCGCGGCGCGTGCATCCGTCATCGGCCACGAGCTCAGCTCTCCAGCAGCTTTGCCGCCTCGTGAATGGCGGCACGGATGCGGACATAGGTCGCGCAGCGGCAGAGGTTGCCGTTCATAGCCAGATCGATGTCGCGGTCTGTCGGCTTCTTGATTTGCTTGAGCAGAGCGACCGCGCTCATGATCTGTCCCGACTGGCAATAGCCGCACTGCGGGACGTCGCGCGCGATCCAGGCGTTGCGGACCGCTTCTCCCTCGCGGCCGGTCAATCCTTCGATGGTCGTGATCTCGCCGTTGCCAAGGCCCGATACCGGCAGCGAGCAGGACCGCAGCGGTTGGCCATCGAGGAAGACGGTGCATGCGCCGCATTGGGCGATGCCGCAACCGAATTTGGTGCCGGTCAAACCGAGATTGTCGCGCAGGACCCAGAGCACCGGCGTATCGGGCAATACATCGACGGAATGGACTTGCCCGTTCACCTTGATGCGAAACTCCGCCATCCCGTCTCTCCCGACGCCCTTCAACGCGGCCGATGCGGCGTGCGCCTACCCGGCATCGTTGTTACGGTAACACGGATACTCATGCCGGTCGCGATTTCGGCAGCTCAAGCGTCTCGCCCTCCTCAGGCCCCGCACACGAAATCCGAAAGCATGCCTTCGAAGAGAGTTGCATGGGCCCGGTGGCGAGATCGTGCGGATCAACACGGCCCGTATCGTTTTTTGTCATGAGCGCGACAAATACCGGCGCAGACAAGCGGGCACGCTCAAAAATTCAAGTTCTGAACGGCTCGATCGATGTGCTCGAGAGCATTGACGAGGTGTCGCAGGCGCTTAAGACGAATGACTCGGTGTCGTAGCGCGCGCTGGGTTTCTGTCGACCGCCAACAACAGTATCCACGCGGTCCGGGAGCAAGCCCGCCTTGGCAACAGCAACCGCTGCGCTGTCGATGGCTCGCTTTACACGCTTCGGCAGTCGTGCAGCAGCTGACGCCGGAGCTCACTTGGCTTCGACAACGTCGAGCTTGACCTTGGCCACGCCTTTGCCGGTGATGCCCAGCGTCTCGGCGGCTGACGCGGACACGTCGACCACGCGGCCCGGAACGAACGGCCCACGGTCGTTGACCCGAACCGTGACCGAGCGTCCCGTGGCGACGTCGGTGACGCGCAGCCGCGTGCCGAACGGCAGGGTCCGGTGGGCGGCGGTCAATTCATGCTTGTTGAATTTTTCGCCGCTCGCCGTGTGCGGATCGTAGCTGTAGAAGCTCGCAAGCCCGTAGGCTGCATCTTTCGTGCCGGCGGTCTGTTTCTCGCTAACCGCCGGGGCGCGATGCCGGGCGACTGTCTTGCGCGCAGGCTCCAGCGCCGCCTGGCGACTGGGGCTGGTGACCATCGCAGGCTGTTGCGCGCAGGCTGCGAGCAACCCGGTGATGACTG
>VAZQ01000169.1 GCA_005883115.1 Alphaproteobacteria bacterium
ATTTGAGCGCCAGTTATCATGTTTTAGATATTAGAATCGATGTCTTGTACATGCTAATTGATGTATAGCTGGTCTGAAATCACCTGGCAAGACAAAACAGGGCGCCCGCAGATTTCCGGCGACCGTGCCGCTGGCCGATCCACCCGCTATGGCGACCAGGTGACAAGCCGCTTCTCCAAAAACTCGATGCCATAAAAAAGCACGACGCTGATCACCGTCAGCAGCAGGATGGCGGCGAATGCCAGCGCAGTTTGCGACTGCGCACTCGAAATCAAAATGAGGTAGCCCAAACCTTCCTGCGCCGCGACGAATTCACCGATCACGGCGCCGATCACGGCAAAGGTGATGGCGACCTTGCAGCCCGTGAACAAATGCGGCGTCGCGATCGGAATGCGCAAACGTCGGAAGATCGACGTTTCGGAGGCGCGCAGCGAGTGCATCAAATCCAACATCGCCTTGGGAGCCGCTTCGAATCCGGCCACGACATTCACCAAGATCGGGAAAAAGCAGACGAGAATCACGATCACGATCTTCGGCAGTTCCCCGACGCCAAGCCACAGGATCACAAGCGGAGCGAGCGCCACCTTGGGGACCGATTGTAGGCCCAACAGAATCGGATAAAGCAGGCGCCGCAGCGTCGTGGTGAAAGCAATGACGACAGCGAGGGGCAACGAGAATACGAGCGCCAAAACAAAACCAATCAGCGTTTCACGAAGCGTGACCAAGCTGTGGAAGAAAAGTTCCGGCGCCCAGGTGACTGCCGTCGCAGCAATCGCCGATGGAGAGGGCAATATCCAGCCGGGAATGTTGAAGGCGCGAACGAACGCTTCCCATCCGACCACAAGTGCCAGATAGGTCAGCGGAGTCGTAGAGCGTCCGGCGATCGCTTGCCACATCGCACCCCCCACCGCGCGTCAGTCTTGCTCCCGGGCGAAGAGCAAGCTGCGCGCCATCTGCTTGATTTCCACGAATCTCGGATGTTTTGCGGTGTTGACGTCGCGTGGCCGCGCCAGGTCGACGGAAATATCCAGACGCGGCCGCCCGGGCCGGCTCGACATGACGATCACGCGATCTCCCAGAAGAATTGCCTCTTCGATGTCGTGCGTGATGAGAAGCGCCGTGCGACCGAGATCCTGCCAAAGGCGCGACAGTTCGAGCGAGAGCTCCTCGCGCGTGAGAGCGTCCAACGCGCCAAACGGCTCGTCAAGGAGCAGCAACTGCGGGTCCGACAACAGCGCCCGGCAAAACGCCGCGCGCTGCTTCATTCCGCCGGAGAGCATATGCGGCTTATGGCCGGCAAAGTCCTTGAGGCCCGTCAGTTCCAGCAAGCGAAACGCGCGCTCGCGCGCTGGCGCCTTCGGCAGGCCGAGGACATCGGCGGGCAGCATGACGTTCTCCAGCACGCTCGCCCAGGGAAACAGGACATGTTCTTGGAATATGATTGCAACGTCCCGCGATGGCCAATCCAACACGGTGCCGTAGCGCCAAATTTTGCCCTCCGTCGGAATGTCCAGCCCGGCGATCAACCGCAACAAAGTGGATTTTCCGCAACCGGAAGGGCCCACCACGGAGACGAACGTGCCCGTTGCGACAGTCAGATCGAGCGGACCGAGCGCTCGGACAACTTCGTTCCCACTGCCGAAAACTTTTGTCACGCCCGCGAGCTTGATGGCCGGCGTATCCTGCGCGCGCGCGTCGGTCCTGCTGTCGTTCGCTCGCGGCGGTGAATCGCGAGCCGACAGCCGTTCCGAAATCATTCCACAAAGCCCGGGACGAACATCTCCTGCGGCGCCACTGCTGTTTTCACCGGAAATGATTTTTCCATAATGGCGATCGTGCTCTTGATCCGCGCTTGATCGATCATACCCATCCGTTGGCCGGGAACAGTGGCAAGCTCGCGCACCAGCTCGGTTTCGCCTTGCGCCACCTGCGGCGAAATCTGCTTGTGATACTTGTTCAAGATTGCGCCCGCTTCAGCTGGATTTGCGAAGGCGTCCCGCATGCCTTTCAGCGTCGCGCGCACAAACGCCTTCACCATGTCTGGGTTGTCCCTGATCGTGGCCTCGGTGGCGACGATCCCGTTGCCATAGTAGTCGAGGCCCGCATCCTTGTAGGCGAACCGCACGATCGCTTTGGGCTTGACGGTGTCCGCCAGCAGCGGTTCGCCGACCGTGAATTGTCCGATCGCGTCGACGCGGCCGGTGGCAAGCAAGGAAGGCAACGCGGCGCTCTCGGCAGAAATCCATATCACTTTGCTCGCATCAACACCGGCGGCTTGCGCATAGGCTTTGAAGATCACGGGTATCGCGCTGAACGCTGAATCGGCGAGCGTCTTGCCCTCCAGATCCTTGGGCACCTTGATGCCGCGATCCGCGGTGGTGAAGATCGCGTGCGGAGGCGAAGCGTAAATGATGGCGAGCAACTTCACGGGGATGGCATCATTGCCGCGGGCGAGCACCAAGGCACCGGCGTCCGCAAAGCCGATATCGGCTGCTCCCGATGCGACCTTCTTGACCGCGTCGATGGAGCCCTGGCCGCGAAGAATGGTCACGTTGAGCCCTTCGGCCTTGTAATACCCCTTCTCGAGCGCGACGTAGTAATAGGCGTGTCGCCCATTGAAGCCGAAATCGGTGATGAAATTCACGTCGGCAGCTTGTGCCGAAAAGGCGCAGCACGAGGCCGCGGCTGCGGCCATGAGAGTGCGCAGTCGAGCAAGCGGCCGCATGACTAAAACTCCTGGGCTGGATACTTCTTTGCTTTGACGGGCAGTGCTGCTAGGCGAGGATTCACCGCCTGGCGTCGAACCGTCCTGACTGTCGTTGCGTTTGACTTCGAATGACTTCACGCTAGAGAAACAGCAGGATGGGGTCAATCGCGCAGCCTGCGCAAGATTGATGCACGTGTTGAGACAACGACATGGACCGTAGGCAGCGTATCGCGATTGTCGGTGCAGGGCTCGGTGGTCTGGCTGTTGCCGGCTTCCTGCAGCGCGCGGGCTTTGCGGCGACCGTCTATGAGCAGGCGCCAACTTTTTCCCGCATCGGTGCGGGAATCATCCTCAGTGCCAACGTGACGAAGGCGCTGCGCCGGCTCGGCATCGAACAGGATCTGGTCGCGAGCGGCCTCAAGCCGCATTGCTATATCAGTCGCGCCTGGGACACCGGTGAGACGCTCTATGAAATCATATTCGATGCATCAAGCGAGGCGCGTTTCGGCGGACCCTATCTCAACATTCACCGCGGCGATCTGCATGCAGTGATGCATGGAGCCGTCACGCCGGGCTCAATCTCCTTCAATCATCGGCTGGTCGGGCTCGAGGAATTGAGCGGCGCGATCCGCCTTGTTTTCGACAACGGCGTAAAGGTCGATGCCGATATCGTCATCGGCGCCGATGGCATCAATTCGAAAGTGCGCGAATTCGTCGTTGACGCGGAGCCGCCGCGCTTCGTCGGTGCCGTCGCCCATCGGGCGATTTTTCCGACACAACGGCTGCGCGGATTCAAAATACCCGATTGCACCAAATGGTGGGGTCGCGACCGGCATATCCTGCCGTATTTCATGACGAGCAGACGCGACGAGATCTATGTCATTGGAGTCGTTCCGGCATCGAAATGGGAAAGCGATGCTCCCTCGGTGCCCGGATCGCGCGAGGAGCTGATCAATTGTTTCGCGAACTTCCACAACGATCTTCTCCGCGTGCTCGAGGCGGCGGAGGACGTGAGCGTCTGGCCGATCTTCGATCGCGAGCGCAACGATTGCTGGAGCCGCGGCCGCGCCGTGCTGCTGGGAGATGCCTGCCATCCGATGCGCCCATTCATGGCGGCAGGCGGGGCGATGGCGGTCGAAGATGCTGCAATCTTGACACGCTGCTTGGCGACGATCGATGCGGCGGCCGAGGCCTTTCGCTGCTACGAGGCAACGCGCATCCCCCGGGTGAGCGAGGTGCAGCGCATCTCGATCGAGAACAGCTGGATGCGGGGACCGACGGACGTCGACTGGTTCTACCGCTACGACTCTTGTGTGGCGCCGCTCACGCAGCCCAATGCAACCGAAATGAAAAGGCGTCGGGCGCAATAAGCGAAGCGCATTGCGCCATTGTGTCGGCGGAGCGGACGACCATGCATGAACCAAAGCCGGATCCGATGA
>VAZQ01000170.1:0-200 GCA_005883115.1 Alphaproteobacteria bacterium
CGGACGGGGCCGCCGCCTTGCGGCGTGTTCTCTCGCGCCTCAGCAAGGACGAGAAGGTCTGGCTAACCGAGACCGACGCCATCTTGAAGGCGGCTGGGCTGAAATGAAGCTCATGGCTGGTCTGGTGATGATGGGCGTGTCCTGACGCTCGGGGAGGCAAGCGTTCGCATTGCTGCGCGTCACCAAGTGTAGATTCTTTG
>VAZQ01000170.1:236-4861 GCA_005883115.1 Alphaproteobacteria bacterium
CTTTGATTGTAACCGAGGCTGCCGCCGCCGGTGGCTGCGGGGCTGTCCGGGTTGGAAAACGCACTGGCGCGCGGAGCGGTGGCTTGCGCGCGTGGGCTGCTGCGATAGACGTTCTGACGCTTGGGCGCGGCCAACGCTGCAGCCACGTTGCTAAGAATGATGGCAGCGGCGAGCGCAAATTTTATCGTGAGTGACATTTTTGCCTCCTGGTCCGTTTCGGGTAACTGTTGCACCTACTCCGGCGCATTAGCGAGACCCCCGGATGGCCTGGATTATTCCCGGCGGTCGTATGTGACGGGGCATTTCTGATAACGAGCCGGATGGCTCGAGCGGGGAGAGGAACGGCTATGCAAACGCGCGCGTTCGGGCGCACTGGAATGCAGCTCTCGGTGCTGGGCTTCGGCTGCGGCGCGGTCGGCGGATTGATGGTGCGTGGCGATGCGCGTGACCAGGAACGCGCCGTGGCGCGGGCGATCGAGGCCGGCGTGAACTACTTCGATACCGCCGTCCAGTACGGCAACGGCGAATCGGAAAAGAATCTCGGCCGCGTCCTGCAAAGGCTCAAACCGCCCAACGTGGTTGTCGGCACTAAAGTGCGGCTACCGAGTGCCGACTTCGGGCGCATTGCCGAGGCCATAACAAAGTCGCTCGAAAGCAGCCTGGCGCGACTGCGGCTTGACCGTGTTGGCATCTTCCACCTGCACAATGCGATCACTGAGAGCGGCGGCGGCGAAGCGCTCGGCGTCCGGCAGGTGCTCGGCGAGGTGGTGCCCGCGTTCGAGCGGCTGCGCCAGCAGGGCAAAACGCGTTTTCTCGGGCTCACTGCAATCGGTGACACGTCGGCGCTGCATCAGGTGATCGATGCGCGCGTCTTCGACAGCGCGCAGGTGGTTTACAATATGCTCAATCCGTCCGCGGCTGTGGCCCTGTCGCCGAATTATCCGGCCCAAGATTATGGACGCCTGTTCGATCACACCAAAGCGGCCGGCGTTGGCGTCGTCGGCATCCGCGTGCTCGCCGGCGGCGCGCTTTCGGGATCGGCCGAACGCCATCCCATTGCTTCACCGCCGCCCGAACCAATCGGCTCGGCGCTGAACTACGATGCCGACGTCGCGCGCGCCCGGCGTCTCATGCTGTTGGTCGAGGAGGGATTTGCCGCGAGTCTGACCGAAGCCGCCACCCGGTTTGCGCTCTCGCATCCGGCGATGGGTACGATCCTGGTCGGCATGGCAACGCCGCAACAGTTCGAGGATGCGCTTGCCGCCGTTCGAAAAGGCCCGCTACCGGCCGGCGCGCTGGAGCGTTTGTCCGCGCTGCGACAGGCTTTCGCCGGCGAGCCGCGTTGAAGGCGCGCCAGTTACTCGTCGCTGCACCTTATCCAGTTGTGATCGGCGGTCGCGCGCGGGCCCCTTGCGCCACGACTGCGCCGAATCCAATCTTCGCGGCGCAGTCGGTGGAGGGCAAAGAAGCGGAGGACCAATGATCGGCAAATTGGTGGTACTGATTACGGCCTCAGCGGCGCTGATCGCGGCCGATACGTCGGAGGCACAAGCGCGAACCAACGCTGTCGCCGCGGTCAGCGCGTCGCAAAATTCTGTGAAATCCCATGGCGGAGTAAAGGTCAAAAACCTTAGAGGAAAAAGGAATCCCAGCGACCAGGGCCGGGACTACTGAGGGCGAAAGCTTCGCATCCTGCGGCAAAGGCATATCTTTGCCGCCGAACCGGTCCAGGGCCAAGCAACATGAAGGCTGATGCGAGTTCGTTCGACTACATTGTGGTCGGTGCCGGCACGGCTGGCTGCGTGCTCGCCAATCGCCTGTCCGCCTCGGGGAGCGATCGCGTTCTGCTCCTCGAAGCCGGTGGTCACGACCGGCACATCTGGATTCACATCCCGCTCGGTTACGGCAAGCTGTTCACCAATCCCAAGGTGAACTGGCTCTATACCTCGGAGCCGGAAGCCGAACTCAACAACCGGCGCATCATCCAGCCGCGCGGGAAAGTGTTGGGTGGGTCGAGTTCGATCAACGGCCTTCTGTATATCCGCGGCCAGCCGGCAGATTTCGATCATTGGCGTCAGCTCGGCAATGCCGGCTGGAGCTTCGAGGATGTGCTGCCCTATTTTCGGCGCGCCGAGGACCAAGCGCGTGGCGAGGACGCGCTGCACGGCGTCGGCGGGCCGCTCGCGGTCTCCGATGTCTGTGAACCGCATCCGCTGTGCGAGGCTTTCATCGCCGCCGCGGAGCAGGCGGGCTTCCCGCGCAACGGCGATTTCAACGGGCCCACTCAGGAAGGCGCCGGGTATTTCCAGCTCACCGCGCGGCACGGCCGCCGCTGGTCGACCGCCGTAGGGTATCTGCGCTCCGCGCGCCGAAGGGCAAACCTCGCCATCGTCTCGAATGCGCTGGCGAGCCGCATTGTTTTTTCGGGACGCCGTGCGATCGGGGTTGAATACCGGCAGGGTGAGGCGAAACGCATCGCCTACGCGAACCGGGAAGTCATCGTCGCCGGCGGCACATTCAATTCGCCGCAGCTTCTGCAACTCTCCGGGCTGGGACCGGCGGCGCTGCTGCGCCCCCTCGGCATAGACGTGATCGCCGACATGCCAGGTGTCGGCGCCGACCTGCAGGATCATCTTCAGGTCCGCATGCAATATCGTTGCACCGAGCGGATCACGATGAACGACGTGATCCACAGTTGGCGGCATCGAACTGGTGCCGGGCTGCGCTACGCGCTGTTCCGAAAAGGGCTGCTGGCGATCGGGGCCGGTTATGCCGGCGGGTTCTTTCGCACGAGCCCGCTCGTTGCGACGCCCGACGTGCAAGTGCACTTCATCATTTTCAGTGCTGACGCGGCCGGTGCCGCGCTGCATACCTTTCCGGGCTTCATCGCATCGGTGTGTCAATTGCGGCCGGAGAGTCGCGGCTTCGTGCGCATCACGTCGGCCGACCCTGCAAAACCGCCGGCGATCGAGCCCCGCTATCTCTCGAGCCGGGCCGATCGCGAGACCATCGTCGCCGGGATGAAGCTTCTGCGCCGGATCATGCAACAGCCGGCTATGCGCCGCTACATCGCCGAAGAGCGCGCGCCGTCGCCGGCCTGCACGAGCGACGCGGAGCTTCGCGCGTTCGCGCGCGAGACGGGGACGACCGTCTTCCATCCGACGAGCACGTGCCGCATG
The DNA here is from genome assembly GCA_005883115.1 of Alphaproteobacteria bacterium. Classification (GTDB taxonomy): domain Bacteria; phylum Pseudomonadota; class Alphaproteobacteria; order Rhizobiales; family Xanthobacteraceae; genus VAZQ01. The sequence goes on from VAZQ01000170.1 coordinate 3,416, forward strand.
GGTAGCGATGACGCCGCCGTGGTTGACGAGCGACTGCGTGTGCGCGGGATTGATGGGCTACGTGTGGTCGACGGCTCGATCATGCCAACCGTCGTCTCGGGCAACACGAACGCGGCCATCGTCATGATCGCGGAAAAGGGCGCCGACATGATCCTGCAGGACGCCGTCGCGCAGGCGCCCGTCGCGCTGTCGGCTTGAGCGGCATGACGAAAGGGGACACCCTATCTATAAGCATCGCGCTCCAACACTTGGCCGAGGGCACATGCGCACGGCACGGCAATTCATCGCGGCTACGCCGGTCACCAACGTCGATCGCGACGGCAGTTTGAGACGCCGCTCGCGAGGCTTCCTGTGGGCGATTATTGCTGCGGTTGCGGCGACGGCGCCCGCAACGGGCGCGCTGCTCTTTGCGTCGCAAATTTTCGCCCAACCCGCCTCCGATGCGCTTGGCGAGGTGTTGGTCGGCAAAGCCGCCTTGGGTGATTGGCGCACCGACGCCCCTTTGGTCCGCCGTAAGATTACCGAGCTGCCTGCGCCCTACGCCACGCGCTCCGCATCGAATCCTCCCCGCCTAATCGCAAAACCCCCTTCGGCCGCGCCAAAGGTACCGCCGGGCTTCCAGGTCGAATTGTTCGCCGCCAACCTGCACGATCCGCGCACAGTTCGCGTCGCGCCGAACGGCGACATCTTCGTCGCGGAATCGGAGCCCGGGCGCGTTCGCGTGTTGCGCGCCGCCGACGGCGCGTCGCAGCCCGAAACTAACGAGGTGTTCGCTTCAGGCTTGCAGGAGCCGTTCGGTGTAGCCTTCTACCCGCCCGGCTCGGATCCGCAGTGGATATATGTCGCCAATACGGGATCAGTGGTGCGCTTCCCCTACCGCAGTGGCGACCTCAGGCCAGGCGGAAAACCCGAGGTGATCGTGCGCGATCTTGCCCGCGCGGGCGGCCGCTCGGTGCAGCGCGTTCATCATATTACGCGCGACATTGTGTTCTCGCAGGACGGTCGCAGAATGTTTGTCTCCGTCGGATCGGCGACCAATGACGGCGAGGGAATGGGTAAACGCGATGCCGCCGCGATCGCGCGTTGGGAAGCGGCGCATGGTCTGGGCAGCGCCTGGGGCCCGGAAACGGATCGCGCGGCTGTGCTCGTGTTCGACCCGGACGGCAGCAATCAGCGTGTGTTCGCAAGCGGCCTGCGAAACTGCGTCGGCCTCGCCGTGCATCCGCTGACAGGCGATGTCTGGTGCTCGACCAACGAGCGCGACGATCTTGGCGACGACCTCGTCCCCGACTTCGTGACGCGCGTGCGCGACGGCGCGTTCTACGGCTGGCCTTGGTACTATCTGGGGCCCAACGAAGATCCCCGCCATCGCGGCGAACGGCCTGACTTGAAGGACAAGGTCACCGTACCCGACGTGTTGATCCAGGCGCATTCGGCGTCGATGGG
>VAZQ01000171.1 GCA_005883115.1 Alphaproteobacteria bacterium
CAAGGCGCTCGCCTGCGATCCGGTGTCGGCCTTCGGCGGGATCGTGGCGGTCAACCGCAAGCTCGACGCCGAGGCCGCGCGCGCCATCACCGACATCTTCACCGAGGTGATCATCGCGCCCGAGGCGAGCGAGGAAGCAATCGCCGTGGTCGGCGCGAAGAAAAACCTTCGCTTGCTCATCGCGGATGGCCTGCCCGATCCGCGCGCGGCAGGCACGACCGTGAAATCGGTCGCCGGGGGCCTGCTCGTGCAGTCCCGCGACAATGCCATGGTCGACGACATGAAGCTCAAGGTCGTGACCAGGCGCGTGCCCACCAACGCCGAGCTCACCGATCTCGCCTTTGCCTTCCGCATCGCCAAGCACGTGAAATCGAACACCATCGTCTATGCCAAGGATCGCGCCACGGTCGGCATCGGCGCCGGCCAGATGAGCCGGATCGATTCCGCGCGCATCGCCGCGCGCAAGGCCGAGGACGCCGCCAAGGCGGCGGGGTTGCAAGCGCCGCTGACCAAAGGCTCGGTGGTCGCGTCGGACGCGTTCTTCCCCTTCTGGTGGCGATCGAGGCCGGCGCCACCGCGGTGATCCAGCCCGGCGGCTCGGTGCGCGACGACGAGGTGATCAAGGCCGCCGACGACCACGGCATCGCCATGGTGTTCACCGGGACAAGGCATTTCAGGCATTGAGCTCGCGTGCCGGGCGCAGCACGGCACCGGGACATAGCCTCAATTCTTCACCAAATCCCCCAACAGGCTCGCCGCCACCGAGAGCTTGGACAGCGTCAGCCCGGAATTGGCGATTTCGTTGACCGCCAGCCGGATGCGCTCGACCTCGGCCTTGCGCGGCGCGACCCAGGCTTCCACCGCATGGAGCCCGACGGCGCCGTTCCCTGCCATCGCGGCGGTGAGCCGCCGCTCCGCGTCGCCGATCGAATCGAGCGCGCGGTCGAGCGCAAGGCGATCGAAATAGTCGGAAATGACAATGCCGCGCGCGGCGCGGGCGATGTGATCGAGACGAAAGAACGCCGCGGCGGCGAAATAGATCGCCGCAACCTCGGCGATATCCTGCCCGGTGCGCTCGGCGACCATCACGATGTCGGGCGCGGCGACGAGCGCCGGCAGCGTGGCGAGACGGCGCGCAAGCTCGTGCGGCACGCCCTGCTTGCGCAGATCGGCCTCGCGCCCCTGGCGCGCGTCTACGGCGGCCTCCGGAAGCGCGGTGTCGAGCGCGGCCTCGACCGCCACGATGCCCTCGCGATAGTGGGCGACGATCGCGGCCAGCCCCTGCGCCAGGTCGACGTTGCGCAGGAACCAGACCAACCGGTCGAGCAGCAGATCCTCCACCGCCTGATAGAGCTCGAGCTGCAGCTTGCCGGAAATCTTGTTGTCGAGCGCGTCGATGGCGGAGTTGAGCGCGGTCATGCCGTAGCTGTCACGCACGGCCGCGAATGCGGCGGCAATGCGCGCCGCCGATGCGCCGGTCTGATCGGCGATGCGGGCGACAAGCGAGGGGCCGCCGCGATTTATTATGGAGTTGGCGAGCTGAGTGGCAATAATGTCCCGCCGCAACCGATGCTGCTCGAGCGCGTCGGGAAATCTCTCGGCGATGGCTTTGGGAAAATAGCGGCCGAGCTCGCGGCCCAGATAAGGATCGTCAGGCACGCTCGAGTGCACGAGCTCGTGATTGAGCGAGAGCTTGGCATAGGCGAGCAGCACAGCAAGCTCGGGTCGCGTCAGAGCTTGCGAACGCCGTCGGCGATCGGCGATCTCCACATCGTCGGGTAGGAACTCCACAGCGCGGTCGAGCTCTCCCGCCCGCTCCAGCAACTGCATCAGCCGCTGTTCGAAACCCATGTCTTCGAGGCCGCGCTCCTGCGCGAGCGAAATCGCAAGCGTCTGCAGATAATTATTGCGCAGGACCAGCGCCGCCACGTCCTCGGTCATGTCGGCCAAGAGCGCGTCTCGTGCCTCCCGCGAGAGCCTCCCGTCGCGCATCGGCCGCGCCAGCGCGATCTTGATGTTAACCTCGAGGTCGGAGGTATTCACGCCGGCCGAATTATCGATAGCGTCGGTATTAAGCCTGATGCCGCGCAGCGATGCCTCGATGCGGCCGCGTTGCGTCATCCCGAGATTGGCCCCCTCGCCGATCACTTTGGCGCGCACTTCGGCGCCGGTGACGCGGACTGCATCGTTGCCACGATCTCCGACCGCATCGTCGCTTTCCGACGAGGCGCGGACATAGGTTCCAATGCCGCCGAAGAAGAGAAGATCGACAGGCGCTCTGAGGATGGCCCTGATCACGTCGTCCGGCGTCGCCTTGGCGGCGGTGAAGCCGAGCGCCGAGCACGCCTCTGGCGAGAGCGTGATCTCTTTCATCGCGCGCGAGAATACCCCGCCGCCCCTGGAAATCAGGTTGCGGTCGTAATCTTGCCAACTCGAGCGCGGCACATCGAACAAGCGTCGGCGCTCGAGGAAACCTCTCTCCGGATCCGGGGCAGGATCGATGAAAACGTCACGGTGGTCGAACGCGGCAACGAGCTTCATCGTCCGCGCCTGCTGCATGGCATTGCCGAACACGTCGCCCGACATGTCGCCGATACCGACGGCGGTGAACGGGGTATTACCGATGTCGAAGTCCATCTCGCGGAAATGGCGCTTCACCGATTCCCAGGCGCCGCGGGCGGTAATGCCCATTTTTTTATGGTCGTAACCGGCCGAACCGCCGGAGGCGAAAGCGTCGTCGAGCCAGAACCGATGCTCGCCGGAGATTGTGTTGGCGATGTCGGAAAAGGTCGCGGTGCCTTTATCGGCGGCGACGACGAGATAGGGATCGTCGTCATCGTGGCGCACGACATTCTCGGGTGGAATGACCTCGTTCTCGCCGAGATTGTCGGTAATGTCGAGTAAGGTCGAAATGAACGATCTGTAGGCGGTGGCCCCCTCGGCCTGCACCACTTCGCGCGGCGCGCCCTTGAGCAACGGTTTCGGCACGAAGCCGCCCTTGGCGCCGACCGGGATGATGACTGCGTTCTTGACCTGCTGCGCCTTGGCGAGACTGAGGATTTCGGTACGGAAATCTTGCGGCCGGTCCGACCAGCGGATGCCACCGCGCGCGACCTTGCCGAAACGCAGGTGCAACGCTTCAACGCGGGGCGAGTAAACGAAAACCTCATAGCGCGGTCGCGGTAGCGGCAAGGCGTCGAGCGCGCCACTCGCAAACTTTATGGCGATGAGCTGCTTGGGCTGACCGCCGGCGTCGAGCTGATAGAAATTCGTGCGAATCGCCGCGGTGATCGCGTTAACGAAACGGCGCAGGATTCGGTCTTCGTCGAGACTTTCGACCGCTCTGAGCGCGGACTCGATCTTCTCCGTGATCTTCGCCTCGCGCGTCTTTCGCTCCTGGGCCGAGAGGCGCGGATCGAACCTGGCAGCGAACAGGTGCACGAGATCGGCGGCGATCGACGCGTGCTTGACCAGCGTCGTCGACATATAGCCCTGAGAATAGGGTACCTGGATTTGCCGCAGAAATCGCGAGATCGCGCGCATGAGCGCCACCTCGCGCCACATCAGCCCCGCCGTCAGTACAAGCGCATTGTAGCCGTCGTTCTCGGCCCCACCACGCATCACCACCAGGAAGACCGCCTCGAGACGGCGCTTCTTCGCTTCGAGATCAACCGCTCCAGCGTCCGCGCGCTCAAGCAGCATATCGTGGAACCAGACATCGCCTTCGCGTTGCCGCTGGGGCGGCGCCCCGCCGTGCTGCGTCTTCTCCCCGATAGAGCGAGCGATCTGATACGTGCGCTCGTCAACGACCTTGAAGCCCATGTTCTCGAGCGCGGGCACGCGCTCGGAGAGCGGGATCGGCCGATCGTAGCTCCACACCTTCAGTCCAACGCAGTTGCTTGTGTCGGATAGGCGCCGATGAAAATCGACGCCGAGCGGGCGAGAGGGCAAGAGCCCTTCAATGACGCGAATATCGCCGAGCGCCGTGGCAGGCGAGTAGTTCTCCCGATATCCTTCGGAGAAGGCGTCGCGATAACGCTCGAACAGGGCACGCGCTCTGACCGGATCGTGGGTGCGCGCCAACGCATCGCCAA
>VAZQ01000172.1 GCA_005883115.1 Alphaproteobacteria bacterium
GCACCGGTCGGCACCAGGCCGGTTTGCAGATAGCGCCACAGAGCCACCAAGAGCTTGCGTGCCATGGCCACGATGGCGATGCGGCGCGGCCGGCCCTTGAGGTTACCGACGCGTTCCCGGAACCAGATGCTCAAGGCGCTGCCGGGCTGATAGCGCAGCCACGTCCAGGCGAGCTCGATCATCATGCTGCGCGCCGTGGGATTGCCGGCCTTGCTGATGCCCTGGTCGCGATCGACAGGGCCGCTGCAAAACGGGCTCGATCCCAAGCCCACATAGCTTCCCAATTTTCGGCGATTGGCAAATTCTCGATAGAACACCTCGCCAACGAGAGTGGTGGCGAACTCCGGGCCGATCGCTTTGAGCTTGGCAAGCATTTTGATCTTGCCAGCATTGAGATGCGTCGATGCCGCACTCGTGAGGATGACGTCGCGCTCAGTCTCCACCGTCGCGATCATCTCGAGCAGCACTTCCAGACGCTTGAGCTCGCGCGCGATCTCGGCTTTGAGCCGCGTCGGTAATGCGCGTCCATCGCCGGTGCGCAAGTCATCGAGCCGTGCCAAACGGTCCTTCCGCAGCGGGGCGTAGTGATAGATGCCCTGGGTCGCACAAAGCCCTTTGATGCGGTTGACGTGCTGCACGCGCTCGGCGATCAACCGACGACGCTCGCGATGCAGACGCTTGGCGTCTTCCTGTTCGACACTCGGTACGCGCACCACGCTGCACGCCTCCGGCTCCCCGCGCAGATAACGGATCAACGCACGAACCATCCGATCGGCATCGATCCGATCCGTCTTCGCTCGCCGCGCCCGCCGGTTCACCTGCAAGCTGGCCGGGTCTAGAACATGGTTGTGAATACCATGAGCCTTCAGCACTCGATGCAACCAGAACCCGTCATAGCCCGCCTCGTAGCACGACATCACCTCGATTGGTCGGCGCAACTCCCGCGCCACCCGCGTGCGAATCCGCTCGATCAACTCAAGAAGTGCATTCGCATCACATGCCTTCACCTGATACTGACTGGTCTTGTTGGTCAAAGGCGTCTGAAATCCCACAATCCAACTTGACTTACTCAATTCGATTGCAACGTAACAGTGGACCGGCACATTATCCGCTCCGGCGGACGGGGTGCTTACCACGCGGACTTCCATTGGTCTCTCCTATGCGGCTGGTGGTGGTTAGGACCCGCACTGGTACCACCTCGCCCGCCGCGCCTGCATAGGATCTTGCACCGGCTGGATCGCACCAGCTTGCGGCTGGCGCACCTATTCGATCACCTCATCGCCGCGCAGCAGCACCGATGCTGGAACGGTGATGCCCAGCTGCGCCGCGGTCTTGAGATTCAACACGAACTCGAACTTGCTCGGCGTCTCGATCGGCGTTTCCGCGGCCTTCGCCCCTTGCAGGATCTTCGCGGCCAAAACTCCTCCCTGACGAAAGAAGCCCAGCAGATTCGGCCCGTAAGCCATCAATCCGCCGTCGCGCGCAAAATCGGTGAACAGCGTCACCGCGGGCAGGCGGTGCGCCAACGCAAGGCCGGCAAGCAGCTTGCTATTGGCGCCGACGAGGGGCGATGACAGCATCACCAGCGCTTCCGCACCCCGTTGCGTGGCGGACTGGAACGCCGGCTCGAAGTCTGCGCGTGTTGCCACTTGCAAAATCGTAAGCTTGAGATTGAGCGTTTGCGCCGCCGCTTCTACGGCCTGACGTTGCATGGGTCCCGTGGCCGGATCCCAAAACACCGCAACCTGGGCCATTTGCGGGACGGCTTCCTTCAGTGCCTCCAGCCATTTCTTGCTGAAATCGAGAAAATCAAGAAATACCCCGGTGATGTTGCCGCCGGGCCGCGCGATGCTCGCAGCAAAACCGCTCGCGACCGGATCACTCTCCAGGTCGCCGGCCACGATAGGAATGGTGGCGGTGGCTGCCTGCGCCGCACGCACGGCCGCCGGGCTGATCGCTGCAATCACGTCGACCTTTCGAGCGACGAGATCGGCCGCCATCGGCGCCAGTGGCGCTGCATCCCCGTCGGTCATACGTGCAATGATATCGACCTGTTGCGGTCGAATGCCGCCCGCCTGCAACCCGCTGGAGTAAGCTGCGATGCGCGGGGATGCGGCCGCTTGCGGGCCGGGATAGAGGAAGCCGACCTGAAAAGTTGATTGCTGCGCGTGCGCCGCAAGCGGCCATGTTGCCGCTGCGCCGCCGAGAAGGCCGATGAACTGCCGCCGCCTCACTCAATCACCTCGTCGGCGAGCGCGAGCAGAGTGGGCGGCACTTCAAGCCCAAGCGCCTTGGCAGTCTTGAGGTTGAGGACGAACTCGAACTTGCTGGGCTGCATGACCGGCAGGTCGTGCGGCTTTTCGCCCTTGAGGATGCGGCCGGTATAGACGCCGCCCTGGCGATACACGTCCGTTTGGCTGGCCCCATAACTCATAAGGCCGCCGGCGGCGGCGTACTCGCGTTGCTCGTAAATCGTCGGCACTGCGCCGCGGGCCGCCAGTGCGACGAGTTGATCACGCTGGGTCGTGAAGAATGGATCGCTTTGGACAAGGAGCGCCCCGATCCGTTGTTGGACAAGAGCCGCGAAGGCCGCGTCGATCTCGCGTTCGTCGCTGGCGTACAGCACATGGATTCGGCGCCCGAGTGCGCGCGCGGCCCGCTGCACATCTCGTGAGCGAGTCTCCGCATTCGGATTGTGAGAGTTAAGGAGCAAAGCAATCACGTCGGCTGCAGGCAACAACTCTCGCAGTAGCTCCAGCCGCTTTGTAATCACGAGGTCGGTGATGACGGTCACCCCGGTGACATTAGCAGCGGGTCGGTTGAAGCTGACGACGAGGCCTGCCTTGACCGGGTCGGCACCGATCACGAAAACGATCGGAATCGTCGCTGTCGCCGCCTTGACCGCCAGCGGGGTAACTGTGCCACCAGCCGCGAGGATCACGGTCACCCGCCGGGCAATCAGATCGGCCGCTAATCCGGGCAGCCGGTCGTAATGATTTTCCGCCCAGTGGTATTCGATCGCAACGTTCCGGCCCTCCACATAGCTGGTTTCGTTTAGCCCTTGGCGGAAAGCAGCCACGAGGTGTGCGTTCGGCTCGGGCGAAGCACTGTGGAGGAATCCGACCACCGGCATCGCCTGCTGTGCGCGCGCCACAAGCGGCCACGACGCCGCGCCGCCGAGCAGCGTGATGAACGCGCGGCGTCCCATGTCGTACATCGGGTTTCCTTCCGCCCCAGCGCTGCCGGTCTACCGCACGCTCAACCTGCCGCAAAACGACCGGCAGGTCCTTGGGCCGATCTGAATCGTTCTGAATCCAGGAGCGCGCCAAACGGTAGCACATAGGGACGATCGAAGACCGCCGCATACTGTTCCGGCTCCGGCGGAACCGTTCTCGGCCAGCCGCACACGGATGCGCGTGATCAGATCGACGACCTTCGCCATTGCGTCCCCTGTGCAGTCCTGAGTCGGAAACAATACGTAAGCAAAATTACAAGTGCAAAATCAATATATTCGAGGATGAGTGACCGCGACGGGCGGCCCGCGCGTAGCGATCCCCTCCCCCACCACGGCCCGTTCGTCTAATAGAGACATCACCGACCGCTAATAGAGACATCACCGACCGCGGGTGAGGTGTGAATCGACAGCCGTAACGCGAAAGGGGCTGGGAGAGCACAATGCGCAAAGGCCTGGCGTATCTGGACCTTGCCGATAAGTGTCGGAAGCTGGCGCGGCAAATAAAGGACCGGCGACAGAGGAAACAATTGGACGACATAGCGCGAGCGTGGGAGATCGTCGCCTCGGACCGCGCAAAGGAGCTTACGAAAGCTGGAAAGACTCGGCGCAAAGCGAAGTGATGTGCGCTGGTCTTTGGCCGAGATTTCAGCGCGGTTGCCTGCTCCCGCTGTTGTTCAAAGGGAAATCAATGATGAGGCTCGCTCTGACCGCTATCGCAAGCCTGGGCATTTCGGCTGCGACCGTCGCGCTGGAGACAGCGAACGCACAGCCCTATCGCCGCTTCGCCCTGCACAAGCCTATACCTCGCAAACCTATACGCCCCAAAGCCGCGGCCCGGTTCGTCGCGAGGGCGTTGCGCGCACTGTTCCGTTTGCCAATCCGAACAGTCCGGAAGCCACCGGCGGTGGAAGCCTTGGCTACAATCGAACCGTCCCGCACTGGTGAGAGATCGTACGATTGGCCACAGCATCGCTGGCAACCCGGACGCGGACAAATTGGTGGAGATGTCGCGATGTGCCCTTTGTGCGCCATTAGCGACTGAATGCAGCGAAACAAATGCGTTGCTTATTCGATCAGCTCGTCGGCGAGCGCGAGCAGCTTGCCTGGAATATGGCTCGCTTCCGTTTCTTAATAAAATCCGACTAGTCTGCTTGCCGGCCGCGAAACCAGCAGGCAACCTTTGCACGATGAGCTCGGTAACAAGAAGCCCCATAGCGGAACGCCCGCCCACCGTCGGATCGCGGTAGCTGTCAGCAAGCTGCTGAAGGGGGTGCTTTCCATCCTGATTTACGTTCTGGATTACGCCTTTCCCATTCTGCTGCAACTGATGCGAATCCCGCTACTTGCCGCCCGGTTGTTTGGCGACGGCATGGAGTTCTTTTTGGAGGGCGTTGTCCGCTGCCTCCCTCTATCCAGCGCAAAGCGCGATGCATGGCGCGCATGGGTGCGTCAGCAATGGATCTGGTTCCGGCGCAACATCAGTTATCAGGCGTTCGAGCAGGCGCTCCACGACGCCTTTGAAGCCGGAATGGCTTGGGTATTTAGAAAATGCCGGAGGCTGACGCCCACTGGCGCGTTGCTGGTCCTCGCCCTCGCGGTGCTGTGGCTGCCTATATCCTTCGGCACGGCGACGGCGCTGCACGCTAGCCTCATTGCCCAAGCCACGTCGTTACCAGCGTGG
>VAZQ01000173.1:0-2555 GCA_005883115.1 Alphaproteobacteria bacterium
TAGAGGAGGAACGACAAATGAGCTGGGCTAGATTGAGCACGGTGCTTGCCGGACTCGCGCTGCTCGTGGGCGCCGAGCGCGGCGCCTGGTCACAGGAGACGTTAAAGGTCGCGATCCCGCAGCGCGGGGCGTGGGACGCCGGCGTGGCCGAACTCGGCCAACGCGGCGGTATCTTCAAGAAGCACGGCCTGGACCTCGAAATCCTTTACGTCCAGGCTGGGCCCGAATCGATCCAGGCCGTCATCGGCGGCAGCATGGATATTGCAACCGCGGCCGGCGTGTCCGCCGCCGTGGGCACCTTCGCTAAGGGCGCGCCCATTCGCATCATCGGTAGCGAAATGATCGGCGCACCCGATCTTTACTGGTATGTTCCCGCCAGCTCGCCGATCAAGAAAATCGACGATTTCAAGGGCAAGACGGTTGCGTTCTCATTGACCGGCTCGTCCAGCCACGCCGGGCTACTCGCGCTCATTGCACAATACAAGCTTACCGCCATACCGACATCGACCGGCACTATTGCCGCGACCATCACCCAGACAATGACCGGGCAGGTCGATGTGGGCTTCGGCGCGGCACCATTCGGACTTGATCTCGCGGAGGACGGCAAGATCCGAATCATTGCCACCGGTAATGACGTCGCTTCGCTGCGCAGCCGCACCGTGCGCGTCAATTTGACCAACGTGAACACGCTGCAGAAGCGCCGCGACACGATCGTTCGCTTCAATCGGGCTTATCAGGAGACGGTTGCATGGATGTATTCCGATCCCGCCGCGCTCAAGCACTACGGCGAGTATTCCAATTTGCCGGAGAAGATCGTGCTGCGGGTGCGTGAACTTATTCCGAAGGAAAACATGGCCACTGATCGCGTGGAGGGCATCGAGCAGATCATGGCCGACGCGGTAGCGGGGAAATTTATTCCCGCGCCCCTGACCAGCGACCAGCTCAAGGAGTTGCTGCAGATCGCGAAGTGAAGGGAGCTCTGCCTAAGCGTTGTCGCGGGGTCGACACGCGGTGGTCGCCGGGAAGCAAAGTGCGTCGCATGTCGGCTTTCCTGCGCGCCCGAGAAGCGGCATCAAATTCCACCCCTGGATCGGGCGGCGGCCTCCTCTCCGGCAAGCGAACCTGCATACCTCCGCTTTCGGTATTGATTAGTCACAGGAATTCCCAGGAATCGCCCGTCATGCGAGCACGTTCGCGCGGTCAAGCCGATGACGGATTTCCCGCCGCACAGGGCCTCGTTCGCCGCCTTTGACGAAACGAGGAACCGGTTACGTCATTGCCGCGTTCTTCGCTCACCTCCTGGCAGCCGAAGGAGGGAGATTCATGTGGCTTGAATCAGCTGAGAGCGGTCGGGATCTACTGCTGATGAGACCTCTCCCTGCAAGGCGATGACATGGCGGCAATGCGGGACGTCGGTACACCGACAACCGGCCGCTGCCACGAATCTGGTGGCTTGGCTGAGGAGCATTCTGGCTTTCACTGGAAAAGGAGTTCCTTCGATGTGTGACTATAGTCTGCACCACGTCGCGACCCGGCCTGCGAGAGTTGGGGACAAGTTGGTAGCGACCAGGTTCCCCAATTCGATCACGCGCGGTTTCGCAGCGTCCGGAGAGCCGCATGTTGCGGTCTGCCTGATGCCCGGCACGGAAATTGCGTTTGATCAGAACGTCGAATGCGAGCCGTCATTCGGCATCGGCATCCTCCCGAACAAGAAGATCGGGCAGCGGCTGGCGCGTTTCCGGCAAATTAATATGGACAACGCCGTGACGCATCATGACGCGCTGGAATTTCCGGACGGACAGGTAGTGCTGGTCACGCGCCTGTGCGAGGGTCAGTGCGCAACCGTGTTGCAGTTGCCGGCCGGGACGCGTCCTGGGACCGCGGAGAAAGCGGAGCCGGAGACTCGCGAGGTTTCCGTTTCGCTCTGATCGCTTGCTTGTCGAGGCTGGTGCTGCCGCGTCCGCACCGGGCGGCGGCGGCAGCAGATAAGGCCGAGTCGGCGCCGATTCCGGGTGCATCCCATCTCGCCGCCGACTCAACGTCGCTTGCCTGCTGCACGGCAGAGCCCCCGGCGCTAACCGGGGGCTCTCCTTGTGTGACGTAGAACGCGTGGGGGAGATGAATGCTAGCGGTCGGGAAATATGACCAGCGTCTCGAACTTATAGCCGCACGCTTCGCACTCCCAGAGATGCCGAACACGGTGCCGGTCCAGGTACTCGGACCATTCCGGCAGGAAGATTGCTTCCCCGCACTGGGCACAGTGATTGAGCAGCCTGGTCTGAACGACCTTACGGGGACTCGCGGTCCGGAGCTCCATGGAGGCGTCCTCCCCCACCATGCTCCCCCCTCCCACTATGCGGGATGGTACCGCAACTGCCGCTGAGGTGAAGCAGGAGCGCTGACCTAACGCGGACGGTGCTATGGCGTGCGCTCAGCATCTCCAGAACTGTCGGGGCGCTGACATTCCGATTTGATCATGCAAGCGCGAATGACTGTGCTGATCACGCGTTGAAATGCGAGGAGCGCTGGGGAGGGTGATGGTCGCACAAATGGTC
>VAZQ01000173.1:2609-9492 GCA_005883115.1 Alphaproteobacteria bacterium
TGCGCGCCTGAGGGCTTCCTCGGCTTGTCGAGGTCGGCGGTCCGCGGAGGGTGTCTTCCTATGTTCTGCATAGTCGCTATAGTGCCCAGGTGCGACGCACAAATAGGGAGACCGCCATGCCTGAAGTCTACGTCCACGCCGTCAAGGGCCGCTCGCTCGATCAGAAACGTGCGCTGATCAAGGACATCACCGAAGCGGTGGTAAAAAATTTCTCAGTTCCGGCCGACGTTGTGATGGTGGAAATCGTGGAATCCGAGCCGACGGCTAAGGCAAAAGGCGGGATTTTGTTCAGCGAGATGCGGCGCTGAGCCCCCGGCGCGGCCGGCAGCGTTTCGCCCGGCAATGGCCGGGCGAAACTTTTTTCGGAGCTAAGCATGGGCGATCTCGACGGCAAGACCGCATTAGTGACGGGCGCAGCATCCGGCATTGGGCTCGCCACGGTCGAGCTGTTCGCCCGACGCGGCGCCAAGGTCGCCCTCAACCATTTGCCGGATGATGGATCGGCGCGCCGGGCGACGTATCCAAACCTGGCGCTGCGGAAAAGATGGTCGGCGCTGCGATCGACGCGCTGGGTCGGCTCGACTTCCTCGCCAACAACGCCGGCACCTCGGCAACTGTCGCGCCGATCCCGCCGGCGGAGCTCGACCGGCTCACCGAGGAATTTTGGGCGACCATCCTTGCCACCAACCTGGTCGGCCCATTTCGCTGTACCCGCGCTGCCGCGGCGGCGCTCAAGGCAACACGCGGTGCGGTTTGCAATACCGCGTCGGTCGCCGGTCGCAATATGGCGGGGTCAAGCATGGCCTACGGCGCGAGCAAGGCCGGCCTCATCAATCTGACCCAAAACTTGGCGCGCGCGCTGGCACCTGACGTGCGCGCCAACGCCGTCGCGCCCGGGTTTGTGGAGACCGACTGGACCCGGCCCTGGCCGGCTGCGCGCAAGCAGGCGGCAATCGAGCGCTCGCTGCTAAAGCGAGCCTGCACGCCGGCCGATATCGCCGCGGCGATCGTATTTCTTTGCGCCGATACCAGCATGGTGACGGCACAAACGCTGGTGGTCGATGGCGGGTACTCTTTGTGATCGCGTCTGAATGCTTGCCCGCGCGTCGCGGATTCGCCCCAGATCGGCTATTTCAGCAGCAGCTGCGGCAGCCAAAGTGACAGTGCGGGCAGGTAGGTCACTAGTGCGAGCACGATCAGCATCGGCACGTAGAAGATCAGGATGCTGCGTGAAACAGCCTCCATGCTCACGCGGCCGATCGCGCAACCGACCACCATGGTTGGGCCCACCGGCGGAGTGAGCAGGCCGATTCCGAGGTTGAGGATCATGATGATACCGAAATGTACGGGGTCGATACCGAAGGTCTTGATCACGGGCAGGAAAATCGGCGTGCAGATGAGTAGCATCGGCGCCAGATCCATGAACGTGCCGAGCAATAGCAGCAAAACATTCACGTACAGTAGAAACGTGTATTTGTCGCTCGAGATCGCGACGAAGAACTCCGTGGCTTTGGCCGGTATGCGCATGATCGCCATCATGTAGCCGAAGGCGATCGAGAAACCGATCATGATCATCACCATGCCGACAGTGCGCACGACGCGTGCGATCAGCTTCGGCACCTCGCTCCACTTGCAGTCGCGGTAGACGAACATGGTGACAAGGAAAGCATAGATACAGGCGACCGCTCCGGATTCGGTCGGGGTGAAGATGCCGGACAGGATACCGCCTAGAATGATCGCGATCGTGATCATGCCCCAGATCGCATCGATAGCGATTTTGAGTGCCTTACGGAGCGGCACGATCTCGCCTCTGGGGAATTTGTCCCGGTGCGCGATGATCAAAACAAGAATGATCAGCGACAGACCAAGGAGCAAGGCTGGGATGATGCCGCCCATGAACAGGTGAGCCACGGAGATCGTCCCGCCCGCGGCGATCGAATAAATGATCATGTTGTGCGAGGGTGGCACGAGAAGCGGCTGCAGCGAGCCCGAGATCGTGACATTGACCGCGAACAGGCGCGGATAACCGTTTTTGATCATTTGCGGAATCATCACCGAGCCGACCGCCGCGGTATCGGCCACCGAAGATCCCGAGATGCAACCGAACATCGTCGAGGCGACGATGTTGACGAGTGCCATGCCGCCACGAATGAAGCCGACGAACACCTTGGCGAGGTTGACCAGACGTTCCGCCATACCGCCGACGGCCATGATCGCGCCGGTGAGGATGAAGAACGGAATGGCCAGCAGCGAGAACCCGCTCATGCCGCCGGCGACCTTAAGCATTACCGCTTCAAGCGGGATCCCGGCATAGAGCGCGGCGAGAATGGCGGCAATGCCGAGCGCATAGGCGACCGGCATGCCCATCAGGCAGACGATGGTAAAACTACCAACGAGAATGAAGACATCCACGACTCAAATCCGGCTTCGGTCCTATTCGGTCGTGAGCTGGCTGACCGTTTCGGGTTCCGGCTCAGAGAAGAACTTCTGGGTCAAGAAGCGTTCGATCACGAACAAAACGGTGAGCCCGCCGCCAATCGGGATCGGCAAATAAGCAAGGCCGACCGTAATGATCGGAAATTCCGGGATGGCCTGGTGCCAAGTCGTCTGGCAGAGCCTGATGCCCCATACGAGCATGAACAGGTTCGTGGCCAGCATCAGCATCTCGAGAATCCAGCCGAGGAACGATTTGGCCGGTTCGTGCAGAAACGCGGGCAGAACGCCAACGCCAATGTGCAGATACTCGCGATAGCACACGACGGCGGAGAGAAAGGAGATCACGATCATCAACAGGATCGCCAACGGCTCCGGCCAGGATGCTGCACTGTTGAGCACGTAGCGGGTGAAAACGCCGTAAGGAATGATCAGCACGATGATGACGAGAAATGCGCCAGCCACGAAAAGACAGGCGTTATGGATTGCGTCCATCGCCCGGAAATACAGCTCCTTCATGGAAGTTCGTGTCCCTGATAAGCAATAGGACAGCCGGCGCGATCAATCGATCGGCCGGCTTCTTCGGCAAGCGATCAGACGGTCATTGCACGTCTTGAATGCGCTTGATCAGTTCGGCGTGCTGTTTTGCGTATTTCTCCCACACCGGCTTGACCGCGTCCTGGAAGGGCTTTTTGTCGTCGATGTTCGTGATCTCTACGCCCGCTTTCTCCATCTCGTTTCGCGATTTCTCCTCCATCGCGTACCAAAGCTTGCGCTCTTCTTGTTGCGCTTCTTTGGCAAACCTGGCGATCAGCGCCTGATCGTCTTTCGAGAGCGTCTCCCAGGTTTTCTTAGAGAACACCAGGATCTCCGGGATCATCAAATGCCCGGTGAGCGAGTAATACTTGGCGTAGCGGTAATGCTGGCCGGTCGCGTAGGTCGGATAGTTGTTCTCGGCCCCATCGACTACACCCGTCTGCATCGCGTTGACCAGCTGGTCGAAGCCCATGGCGACGCCATTGCCACCGAGCGCGTTCATGGTGTCGACGAAGACCGGATTTCCCATCATACGGATCTTGAGCCCCTTAAGGTCGTCGATCGATTTGATCGGTTTTTTGCTGTTGTAGACATTGCGCGTGCCGGCGTTCATCCAGCAAAGCCCGATAAGTCCTGCGGTCGGATGCTCCGACAGCTTCTTCAACAATTCGTCGCCGATCGGGCCATCGATCACCTTCTCCATGTGGGCATCGTCGCGGAACATGAACGGCAGATTGAACACGTTGAGCTCAGGAACAAGCGGGCCCATTGGCCCAACGCTAATGCGCGCGATGGCAAGCGCCCCGACCTGCGCCTGCTCGATCATCTCCTTCTCGCCGCCGAGCTGCATCGACGGGTACATCTGGATGCTGAGCCGCCCGTCCGTCGCCGCTTCCAGTTTGCGGCCCATCGCCAAGACCGCTTCGACGGTCGGATAACCGAGGGGATGCACATCGGTGGCCTTGAGGACGAGCTTCGATTGCGCCGATGTCGGGTCGACCAAGTTGGTTGCGAGCGTGCCAAGCGTGGAAAAGACGCCGAGGCGGAGCAGGGTACGGCGATCCATAGGGGTCTCCTCGATCTGTTATTGCGTTGTCGTTGCGCGGCCACTTGTCATATCATATGATGACTGGCCATCTTTGGGAGTCAAGTGCGAATGGGTCGATCGAGCCGAAGCCTCTCGAGCCCAAGCCTGTCGATGATCCGGCCGCTTCCGGCTCCCCGATCGTTGACCGGCGAGCTTGTCGCCCGGCTCACCGAGGATATTACCAGCGGCAAGATTGCGCCTGGCTCGCAATTGCCGACCGAGCAGGAATTGATCGCAGCGACTGGGGTGAGTCGAACCGTCGTGCGCGAAGCGGTCGCCGCGCTGCGCGCGGAGGGGCTTGTCATCACTCGGCAGGGCGTCGGCGCGTTCGTTCCCGAGAACGCCCGGCGGCCATTGCGGATCGATTTCGACCGGTTGTCGCCGCTACGCGCGGTACTCGACGTCATGGAGTTGCGCACCGGGATCGAGATCGAAGCCGCCGGCCTCGCGGCGGGGCGTGCCGCCGCACCACAGATTCGCAAAATCGTCCACTGCCTCGACGCTATCGATGCCGCTCTCAAGCGCGGCGAGGACGCGATCGCGCAAGATTTTGCGCCGGCGCGACCGGAAACCCGCAGTTCAGCCGGTTTTTGGAACATCTCGGTCGCTTCGTCATCCCGCGGCAGACCATTCGCGGCGGGCCGGGAATGCCGAAACGTGCCTATGGCGAGACGTTCCAACGCGAGCACCGTGCGATCGTTCAAGCCATACGCAGTGGGAGCGTTCTGCGGGCCCGCGCAGCGATGCGTCGACACCTGGTCAATAGCCGCAAACGCTATCAGCGGCTCGCCGCCAAGCTGGGCAGCCGGTAGCGACGCAGGATCGGAGCGAGCGACATCATGGAAACAGTTTTGGTCACGGGTGCAGCGGGCGGTATCGGCACGCGGCTGCGCCAACTGTTCAAAGGCGTGTACCCCAAAATCCGGCTAACCGACCTCAGGCGCCCTGCCGATCTTGCGCCCGAGGAAACGTTCGTCGAAGCCGATCTCGCCAGCATGGCAGAAGTCGACAGGGCGGTCGCCGGCGTCGAGGGGATCGTGCATCTCGGCGGATTCTCCGTCGAAGGATCGTGGGAGACGATCCTGCACGCCAATATTGTCGGTTGCTACAACCTGTTCGAGGCGGCGCGCCGTCACCGCGTCGAACGGGTGGTATTCGCCTCGTCGAATCACGTGGTCGGCTTTTATCCGCGCCGACGACGCATCGACGTTGATGCTGCGGTACGTCCCGATTCCCGGTACGGCGTCAGCAAAGCCTTCGGCGAGGCGCTCGGGGCGCTTTATGCGTTCAAATATGGGCTGCGCGTCACCTGTATCCGCATCGGCAACTTCGCTGACGCGCCGGTCGATCTGCGGCGGCTGTCGATCTGGGTCGCGCCGCAGGACCTCTTGCAGCTCATACGCATCGGTCTCGAACATCCGGACATCCGCCACGAGATATTCTACGGCGCATCCGACAATGCGCGCGGCTGGTGGGACAACAGTGCAGCCTTCCGCCTCGGCTATCGGCCGCAGGCTCGCGCCGAAGAGCACAGCGCCGCCGCCTTGGCGGCGAACGCGAAACTTCCGGCCGATCCCGTGGGCGACTGGTATCAGGGCGGGCCGTTCTGCAGCGACGAATTCAGCGAGGGGCTCGAACGCGCAGCGCTGTGACGAGGATTGTCCAGGATCGGCTACAAGCTGCGGCCGTCGAAGGGGGTCGGCTGGAGCGCACCGAGATCCGCCTCGTCGAGGCAGCGCACATTGACGGCGACCATCTCGTCGCCTTTCGGATTCGTTCCACGCGAGAAGGCGCCCACGCCGCAGTGCGCACAGAACAGGTGATGGATGGATTTCTTGCCGAACTGGTAGTCCTTGAGGCTGTCCGCGCCCGCACGCAGCGCGAAGTTTGCGGACGGCACGAACGACCAGAGTGCGCCGCGCTTCTGGCAGATCGAGCAGTTGCAGGCAACGACGTTAACGAGGTCGGTTGTCACCTCGAAACGCACCTCTCCGCAATGGCAGCCGCCGGTGTAGGTCTTGGCTCCGGACATTTCTCCTCGCCTAGTCGCCCTGAAAGTCGATCCGCTTGTCCGGCTCCTCTAGGTCGACGTGCAGGGCCTCGCATAGTCGGTTCGAATAGTTCCACATGCCGCAGAACACCGTCAATTCCACGATCTGTTTCTCGCTGAAATGTTGTCGCATCGCTGCGAAAGCGTCATCGTCGTCCCGTGCGGCGAGCAACGTGACGGCCTCGGCCCAGCGGATCGCCGCCTTCTGGCGCTCGTTGAGGTCGGGCGAGCGCATGTAATCGCTGCCTTGCGCTGCTTTGATCTGCGCCTCCGTCAATCCGATCTTTCTAGCCAACGGCACGTTATGGGACATGCAGTAGGCGCTCCGGTTGAGTGCCGAAGTCTTGATGATGACGAGTTGCTGGATCTTCACGTAGTCTGGGTCGGATTTCAGGTTATCGAGGCGGACCGCCGCATTGGGCAGCATCCAGCCTGCCAGCGCGGCGGGCTGGTGCGCCAGCACCTGCGAGAAATTGCTGATGCGTCCCCACTGCTTCAGAACACCGTCGTAGACGCTACGCGTCTCTGCGTCGGCCTCCTTCGGCGTGATCATCCGCACGCGCGCCACGGGAACCTCCTGCTGTCGCGAATCTAGCGCAGGCGCCACGCCGGCGCGAGCCGGCGACCAAGACTTGAGCCGGAGCTGCGACTTACGGCTGGGTCCGCAGGCTGCTCGTCCACGCCTTATAAAGCTTGCGTGTTGCTCTCCGACACGGCGGCTTCAAGCTCGCTGGCGTCATCCATGCTGAAACTGAATATTACAGTTCTTTTCAATC
>VAZQ01000174.1 GCA_005883115.1 Alphaproteobacteria bacterium
AGAATTGCAACCACCGCGTCCTTGCCTTGCTCGGAAACGACAGTGAGCTTGACCTCGCCTTGCTGGATGTAAAAAACTGCGTCCGCGACCTCTCCTTGTGAGAAAACAATTTGATCCTTCCGGTATTTGGATATCGTTTTTCCCTCGCCAACCTTGGCAAGAAATTCTTTGGGATCAAATGTGGCCTTGCCTCTCTTCATGGGATGTCCTTTCGCCCGACTCGCTTCGAGGCGCACAGGGGACAACTCAAACGGGTCCCGGCGAGTTTGTGAGGGAGACTGGACGCTTTGCGATGGCGTCTCATTGCGATGGCGTCTCAATCGAGCTAATCATACTCCTTCGATGGGTACGTTGTCGAGTGTAGAGGATTGGGGGTAGTGGTCTCCTTTGAATAAGGCGGAAGACGGTGCTGGAATTTATTTCCTTTGGGGCTCATATTAGTTCTGAGTACGGAGGCGCGCCGACATGCCTCTAACAGGGCCAATCCCGGAAGGCAGGACGTTCTTTTGTCCTCATTGCGGAGCACTTTATTCGGTGACGTACTCGCGGCTTTCCAAGAGTGATAGCAACATCGCAAAATGTGTAGTCTGCCTGCAAATCATGACAAGTTGGGATTCAACCAAAGTTCCGATCTACAAGCTCGTTCAGCGGCCTGACGATGCCTGACCGCCGCCGTAAGCGCCCCCGCGATCCCGCCCCAGCTCGCCAAGCTGATGATCGATATTGCCTCAGCGACGGCCATAAGGCTTATCTTGAAGCGGTCGAAGGCGCGTTCGGCAGCGACATCGACTATGCGATGCTGGTCAAAATATATGAGCCGTCTGGCGAAGGCGAAAAACGCTACAGTCCCGCGCGATTCTCTTTTTCAGAGCTGGCCGGTACGCCCCAATAGGTGCACCCATGGCCAAACATTCGAAGGAGCGCACTCAGGCCGAAGCCCAGTTCAAGCGGACGCAGAAGGCACAGCGGGCCACAGAAAGTGAGCAGGCTATGGCGGATTACGTCGCCGCTGGTCATGCTGTTCGTGCAAAGACCGCTCGGTTAAAAGAACTTCGATTGGCCAAAGAGGCGGCCGACAAGAAGGGCAGGACCAAGCAAGGCACAAAATCGAAATAGCGCCTAACCTCATCCTCAACGCGCCATCCGCGAGGCGCTCGAAGACAAAGGAGGCGGGCGGGGCCAAGTCAAGCCAGGGGCGGGACCGCTTTGGACACTGCTACAGTACCCCTGTCCTTTCCGAAAATCATATCCGGACGTATTGGTGGTGCAGCCCGGCCAAGATTGGGATAGCGACAATGACACCGGACCGCTGGACCGCCCGACCCAGGGGCGCATCCTTGCCCAACGCCAAGTGCGTGCGCGCGTGATTGTACAACTCGACAACATAACACCCACTGGACCGAGGATCGGGAAGTTCTTTATCCCTGGCATCCGTGGTTTGGCCGGGCGGTGTTCGTACATGAAACGATGAAGAGGGGCGGTGTGGACGTTTTGCGCTGCTCTCAGTCGAGTGAAGAAGGCGCACGTTGTTTGGAAACGCCCGAATGGATGTTCGATCGGGCGGTCTGCTGTGGGATGGTGCATGGCGATTCGCCTCGTGTGAGCCGGGCGGCGCTTTATAGCCTTAAAGCGTTGATTTCCGGGGGCTTCGGCAGCAGTTCGGGTGGAGTGATAGAGGCTCGGTCTTATTCCTTATCGCAAAAAGGAGAGGCCGATGCGCCATCTGGGTCGCGTCCATGTCCCACAGCTCGATCTGTTTCGTTCAGCCAGTCCGAGTCCGAACTGGTGGCAGCTCCCGGCGGAAACGCGCGAAAGGGTTCTGCGCCTGATGACCCGCCTGCTACACGAGCAAAGGAACGGGCGGGTTCACGCCCTCGCGGCGGGAGGGCGGAACGATGAGTGACAAGATCAAACCTCATCATCTCGGCCGGAAAGCGATCCTGTATGTTCGGCAATCGTCGACCCATCAAGTGATGCACAATCAAGGAAGCCGGCTTCTGCAATACGCGATGCGCGATCGGCTCTGTGCACTTGGCTGGCGGGAGATAGAGGTGGTCGACGACGATCTTGGCCGCTCGGCGGCGGGTTCAGCCATTCGTGCCGGCTTCGAACGGATGGTAGCTGAGGTCTGTCTGGGCAAAGTTGGGGCGGTGGCGGCGCGCGAAGTCTCGCGCTTTGCCCGGAACAGCCGGGACTGGCAGCAGTTGATCGAGATGTGCCGTGTGGTCGATACGCTGCTTGTCGATCAGGAGACGATCTATGCACCACGCCAAGGCAATGACCGTCTTCTTCTCGGCTTGAAGGGCAGCCTCAACGAGTACGAACTGGATCTTCTGCGTCAGCGGTCGCTTGCCGCCCGCCACGAGAAGGCACGGCGCGGGGAGCTGATTGTGATGGCGCCGGTCGGTTATCTGAAAACAGATGACCAGCGGCTCGAAAAGGATCCCGACCAGCGCGTGCAAGAGGCGATCAGCTTGGTGTTTGCGAAGTTCTGGGAGCTCGGAAGTGCGCGTCAGACGCTGCTTTGGTTCTTGGAACATGATCTGCAATTACCCACACGACGCCCGAACGGTGATCTTGTGTGGAGACGTCCTCATTACTGTATGATCTATAGGATGCTGACGAACCCCGTCTACGGAGGTACTTACGTTTATGGGAAGACGGCGAGCGAGCTGCGCTACGATGGGCCGATCTCGCGGAAGAGCATTCGGCGCAAGCCGCGTGAGGAATGGCTATCCTTGCGTCCGGACTCACATGAGGGTTATGTCGAGTGGACGCGTTCGGAGGCGATCCGCAAGATGTTGGCAAGCAATCTGTCTGGAGCGAATCAAGCGGGCGCGGCCAAGCGCGGCGCATCGCTTCTTGCGGGGTTGATGCGCTGTCGACGTTGCGGTCGGAAGATGATGGTCTATTACACCGGCCAGAATCACGATACTCCGCGTTACGCATGCTTTCGTGGTCGGCTCGACAGTGGCGAGCCGCCATGTATCTCGTTCGGCGGCATTGGCGTGGACGATGCAATCGAGGACGAATTGCTCCGTGTACTCGAACCGGGGGCGATCGACGCGGCGCTGGAAGCAGATCGGCAGAAGACGCAGCGCGACGATGAAGTCCTGGAGGCGCTCAAGCGCGACCTCGAGGCGGCGCGTTACACGGCGGACAAGGCCTTTCGTCAATACGACGCCGCGGACCCGGCCAATCGGCTTGTCGCGGGCGAACTTGAGCTTCGTTGGAATCGTGCGCTTGAACGCGTGGCAGAGCTGCAGACTAGGATCGAGAAACACATCGCAGAAACCCCCGCTGCGACACCGGCGTGCGCCGCAGACTTCAGTTCGCTGGCGGCAGATCTCAAAGTGATCTGGCGCGATCCGACTACGGATGTCACTCTGAGGAAGCGGATCGTGCGAGAGCTGATCCACGAGGTCATTGCTGATGTCGATGCGACAGGCGGTGAAATCATTTTGGTGGTTCATTGGGCGGGTGGTGTTCATGCCGAGCTACGCGTGCTTCGTCGACGTCGGGGACAGCGTAAACGCACGGCTCTGGAGATCGTCGAGGCCGTGCGAATGCTCGCACGCAAATGCACCGACGACGTGATTGCCGGCATCCTCACTCGCAATGATCTTCGTACCGGAAATGGAAACCGCTGGACACGGGAGCGGGTGACATCGCTCCGAAATTCCCATGAAATACCCGTTTATCGGTCAGATACCTGCGAGGCCGAAGGGTGGATGAATCTAACACAGGCTGCAGCTCTGCTGGGCATCAGTCCGAAAACGTTGCGTATTGCAGCCGAACAAGGTGAAATCGAAGCTACCCATCCGCTGGCAGAGGGGCCTTGGCTCTTCAAACGCGCGATCCTCGAACGCGAAGAAACCAACTGCCTCGTCGAGCGCGTTCGCAGACGCCGGTCGCACCCCACGGGACTAAAATATCGGCAGCCCAACCTTTTTGAATCAATGACATAGAAAGATAGGCAGTATGACTCATCGTTGTAATAAGACGAATATGAGGCCAGCATTCGCCGCAGATGCCACTCGCCGACGA
>VAZQ01000175.1:0-3546 GCA_005883115.1 Alphaproteobacteria bacterium
GCGTTCCGGCGCGCTCGCAGTGGCGGCCCGGGCAGCGCGCCCGTGAAAGCCTTGCGTGGACCTAACGGCTGGGGCACTCAGGACGAGGCGAATGTCGCCGATTCCACGCCGAGCATGACGCAGCCGAAAGCCTCCGAGGACAACGTTCGCGCGCCGATCGAGCGCAGTCCGCAAACCCGCCGGACCGGCAGTATCGGTCTCGTGCTGCTCTTTGCGCTGCTCGTCCCGGCCGCCGGTGCCTTCCTGATCGGACGCGCTAAAGCGGAACCTTACACTGTGGCGCTCCTCGCCGTATTGGCCACGCTCAGCGTGTTCCTACTGTTCGCGTTCGCCGCTGGCATCCTGCGCATGCCGGGCCGGACGGCCAAACGCCCCTTGCTGGCGGCCATCGTCGACCATGCCAGTGAGGGCATCGTGGTGACCAATCCGGATGGCCGCGTGGTTTACGCCAACGCTGCCTATCTTGAACTCGTCGGGGCGTCCGACGCCCGCGATGTGCGCCCGGTCGAGCGGGCCCTCATGGGCGATGCCGCTGTTTCCGAAGCCGTGTACCGTCTGCTCAAGGCTGCGCGGGAAGGGCGCCGTGCCCAGGAGGAGGTGCGCGTCAATGCGCACGGCGGCGAGAACGGACGGTGGTTGCGCATCCGCGTGCGCCCGCTCGGCGAAGGTAAACGCGACGCGCGCATCACGGTGTGGTCCCTCTCTGATGTGACGCGCGATCTCGAGCGGCACGAGAATGTATTTCAGGAGTTGCAGCATGCGATCGACTATCTCGACCATGCGCCGGCTGGCTTCTTTTCGGCCGAGGCCAACGGCAACATCGTCTATATCAACGCGACGCTGGCCAATTGGCTCGATTATGATCTCGCCCAAATCGGCTCTGGCAGCCTCAAGCTCGAACAGATCGTGGCGGGGGAGGGCGCGTCGCTCCTGACCACGCTCGCGGCCGTGCCGGGCGACGTGAAGACGGAAATTCTCGACATCGATCTCAAAACGCGCAGCGGCCGCACCGTCCCGGCCCGGCTATTCCATAAGGTCGCCTTCGGGCCCGACGGCGCGCCAGGCGCCTCGCGGACGCTTGTCATCAATCGCGCGCGCGACGGGTCGATCGATTCGCAGCGCGCGGCCGAAGTGCGGTTCATGCGCTTTTTCCAAAATACGCCGATGGCGATCGCCACCGTCGACAAGCAGGGGCGGATCGTCGACTCCAATGCGAGATTTGCCCGCCTGTTCCACCCCGTATTCAAAGGCGGAGCGAGGGACGACCGCTCGATCCTCTCCATCGTTGCCGAGCGCGACCAGGGTGCGCTCGAAGCCGCCATCCGCAAGGCGGCAGAGGGACAAAGCGAGATTGATCCGGTCGACGCGGCGCTCGCCGGTATCGGCGAGCGCTATGCCAGCTTCTTCGTCATAGCGGTCGAGGACGAGAAGCAACGCGACCGTGAAGCCGCAATCGTCTACGCGCTTGAAACCACGCAGCAGCGCACGCTCGAGAACCAGGTCAACCAGCAGCAGAAGATGGAGACCATCGGCCGGCTGGCGGGAAACATCGCGCATGATTTTAACAATCTGCTCGGCGCGATCATGATGGCGACCGACTTCCTGTTGAATGCGCACCGGCCGACCGATCCGTCCTTTCAGGACATTATGCACATCAAGCAAAACGCCAATCGCGCCGCGAGCCTGGTGCGGCAGCTGCTGGCGTTCTCGCGCAAGCAGACCCTGCGCCCACAGGTGATCGACCTCGGTGAGGCGCTCTCGGATCTGACCGTTCTGCTGCGCCGCCTGATCGGCGAGAACGTATCGCTCGACGTTCCGCAGGTGCGCGACCTCTGGCCGGTCAGGGCCGATGTCGGGCAATTCGAGCAGGTGATCATCAATCTTGCGGTCAATGCGCGCGACGCCATGCCGCTCGGCGGCAAACTCACGCTGCGCACGTCTAACGTCAGCGTTGGCGACGACACGCAGCATTGGCACAAGGATATGCCGGCAGACGACTACGTGCTGGTGGAAGTCGAGGATACCGGCAGCGGGATCGCGCCGGAGATCATCGATAAGATTTTCGATCCCTTCTATACGACGAAGGACGTGGGAAAGGGCACGGGGCTCGGCCTTTCGACGGTCTATGGCATTGTCAAGCAGACCGGCGGTTTCATCTATGTGGAGTCGGAGGTCGGCAAGGGCGCGATCTTTCGCATCTTCCTACCGCGCCACGTTCCGGCTGCGGATGAGGTCGAGGTGCCGCAATTGCCGGAGACTACGGCGCCCGCCATTGCCACCGCCGCTGCTGGTGAGATACGCGCCCCGGCGACCGATCTGACCGGCCGCGGCACTATTCTCCTGGTCGAAGACGAGGAGGGGCTGCGTGCACTCAACGCGCGAGGCCTCCAATCACGCGGCTATACGGTGATCGAGGCCGGAAACGGCATCGAGGCGCTGCAGGAGCTGGAAAAGCAGGGCGGGGAGGTCGATATTGTCGTCTCCGACGTGGTCATGCCGGAGATGGACGGGCTTGCGCTGATGAAAGAACTCAAGAAGCGCAAGCCCGACATCAAGATCATCTTCGTGTCTGGCTATGCCGAGGACGCCTTCGACAAAAACCTCCCCGATCAGACGCAGTTCAATTTCCTCCCCAAGCCGTTCACGCTCAAGCAATTGGTCAGGGTGGTGAAGGAGACCATGGCGGGCTGAGCGGTGTTGCCGTGTCCGGCGCAGCGCTCCACTTCAGTTTCCCGCTGCGCCGGATCCGCGAGGCACTGTTTTCGTTGGGCACGTTTGCACGCTACCATCCATCCATGATCGAACCGGAACAGACCAGGGAAGACAAATACGTGGAGACCGCGCGCGAGCGGCGGATCGCGAACGCGGTGCTGCTGTTTTTCCTTCTTGTCGTGGTGGGTGGCGGCATTTGGCTCGCCAATGCCATGTTCGAGCAGCGCCGGCTCGACGACTGCATGGCGCAGGGGCGGGGAAATTGCGCGCCGCCGATCGAGACGCCGGCGCGATAGGTAGCGCACAGCGGCGCGCGGAACCTTCAGCGATCGCACACATTTACTTTAGAACTGCCCGACAGGAGGAGGCCGTGCCGGCGAGATCGAAGAAGCAGCAGATGGCGGCGGGCGCGGCGCTCGCCGCCAAACGCGGCGAGCGCTCGAAGCAGAGCCTCAAGGGCGCCTCGCGCCAGATGGTCGAGAGCATGAGCGAGCGGCAGTTGCGGGAGTTCGCCCGCACCAAACGAAAGGGTCTACCGCGCAAGCGCAGGGGCTGAATCCGTCAGCGGATGCGACGCGCCGCTTACGCTCTCCTTCTCCGCGCGCGTACCGATCACGACGAGTTCGCTCTCGACAGCCACCGGGGTGCGCAGCGTGCTGAGCCCGGGGCAGCCCGCGAGAGCCAGGCGCTCGACCTCTTTCAGCTTCTCGGCCGGCGCATCGCTCCTGACCTGAACATTGATCGTCACCTTGCGGAACGCCGAAGGGGGTGCCTCGGCGATCATATGGCCGCGTGCATCAAACTCGGTGCGTGCGACCGCCTCGAAGGTGTCGT
>VAZQ01000175.1:3621-4960 GCA_005883115.1 Alphaproteobacteria bacterium
CGCCGGAGAGCAAAAATTCAAGCGGCGTTGGTGCGCAATTCTGTCCGCCCACATGGGCGGGCTCGCTGATGAGGAATTTGTACCCGCTCTTCTTGCACTCGACCAATTCGTTGAGCTGGCCGATCGAGGTCACCTTTACTTCGACAAAACTTTGCGGTCCCTCCGGTGCCTCTTTTTCCGGATGCGTGCGATAGCGGCGCTCGCGGGCCTCGGTGATCTCCTTCAACTCCGGAAAGCAATCGCAGACTTTGGCCATGGACGGATCCTCAAGCGGGAGAGGAAGAGACCGAGTTTGTCGCTCGCGCTCGCTCGATTGCACCGAAGTGCGTCTGAGCGCTACTTCGCCTCGACCAAGCCGACCTGATTGACCAAACTGTTCGCGGTCACCGGATTGCCTTCGAGTGTCACGTTCATGTTGCGCACGATGTTGCCGACGCCTGGGATCGCCCAGCCTTCGTCCGTCGTGATCACGCCGCCTTGGCCTGCGCGCGCTTGAGAAAGTCGACGAACACTGCGGCCATCTCGGGCTCCTTCGGCGCCCAGTCCTCGGGCGGGACGAGATCGACGTCGAGGTCGCCGGGAAAGAGGTCGTAGAGCTCGCTGCCCGCAATCATGCGATGTGCCGTCTCGGCGATGGCGTGGTTGTGCGTCTTGTCGTTGCCTGGAATGATGCAGGTCGGCACCTTGATCGAGTTGAGGTCCTTTTCGCTCGCGCCGATGATCGGCAGCTCGGCGCCTTTCGCGAACTGCCCGCGCCAGCGCTCCATGGCGGCGATGAACGAGTTCGGGTCCATCGCCATGAGGGTTGCGCGGTTTGCCGGCCGCGCCTCGATGCGCTCCTTGAAGTGGTCAAGCTCGCACACGGCGGCCATTCCGCCCTCGCGTGCCGCGCGGATATATTTGCCGTAATAATTTTCGGTCAGCCGGGCCGCGGCAAACGGACCGCCGGTGACGCGCCATAACAAGAGCGCGCGCACCGCGCGCGGATATTTCAGCGCGAACAGCACGGAGAGCCGGCAGCCGGAGGAGCCGCCACCCACCACCGTAGGCAGCGCCTTGAGCTGCGAGAGGAGATCATAGAGGTCCTCCGCCCAGACTTCGTATTCGGAAACGTCCGCGCCGATGGCGATGTCGGAGAGCCCGCAATTGCGTCGGTCGTGGATGAGCACGCGGCAGCCGGCATCGGCGACGTGCTGCGCCAGCGATTTCACGTTATCAAGGCCGCGGCGGCCGCCGGGCGAAAGCGCGACCCAAGGGCCAGCGCTACCGAGGACTTCGTAATTGAGGTTCACTCCGCGCACATGGGCGATGGGCATTTGCTGTCTCCCGGTTGACGGTG
>VAZQ01000176.1 GCA_005883115.1 Alphaproteobacteria bacterium
ATCTCAAGAAGCTCACGCCACGCGGGGTGGTGGTCATGCACGTATCGAACCGGCATCTCGAGCTCGCCTCAGTCGTCGCGGGGATCGCCGCAGCCAACGGACGCATGACACTCGTCAGCGATGAGGGGGACCTCGACGAGGCGGCCAATCCATACAAATTCGTCGGCACCGTTGCCGCGGTTGCGGGCAGCGAAGAGGATTTCGGGGCGCTCGCACACTCGCGCGATTGGACGCTCGAGCCACCTGATCCGCGCCAATGGGTGTGGACGGATGATTACTGCAACATCGTCGGCGCCGTGATCCGCAAATTGAATGAGTAAAGTGGCCATCGGAACGCTGGCAGACCGACTACGTAATCCACCGCTGGAGCTCGGGTCCTTGTCTAGCTCCAGGCCCAGCTGAGAAGCTTGCCCACTACGTCACCTAGCGTGAGCAGCACAGCCGCCCAAACGAAGGCCGAGCTGAAATTCGCAGCCTGAAATTGGAACCAGGGCATCCGGAAAACGCCGGCGACCAGCGGGACCGAAGCTCGCAACGGTCCAAAGAAGCGGCCGATGAAGATTGCGAGCGCCCCCCAACGCTTCACGAATGTTTCGCCCTCTGGCAGGAGTTCGGGATGGCGCGACAATGGCCACATGTGCGCGATCGCTGGCCCGACTTTGAGTCCGATCCAAAAGGACAGCCAGTCGCCGAGGGCGGCACCGATGGAACCTGCGACCCAGACCGACCAAAAAGTAAGATTACCGGAGCTGATCAGAACGCCGATGCCGACCAGCGCCGCCCACGCCGGAATGAGCAGCGAAATGAATGCCAGCGACTCGCCAAAAGCGAGTGCAAAAACAACGGGCGGCGCCCACCCCTGATGGACGCGCACAAACTCCACCAGGTCGTGCGCGTGATCTTCAAGGTTGTCGAACATGCGGGGAGATGGCCCGGTTACCGGCTGGATCTAGCGCGGCATGCTCAACTAGACCAGACAGCCTGGAACGCTGTCCACGTGTTCAGGCCGCGAGTGTGCCACGAGCGGTTAAACTCTTGGCAATACGGATCGGACGAATATCCAGTACTCCGCGGGCGCCCAGGGCATGAAGTTGAATCCATGGTAGAGTTCGACCATATCAGAGCGTGCAATCAGGTTGCTTCAGCCAAATACTGGCATCACCCACGGCCACCGCCGTGGCATAGTCACGCCTGATTCGTTTGGCTCCCTGTCGATCATGAGACGCATGCCGAAGACCGCCAAAGCAACAGCTAAAAGCGCCGTGCAAAATCCGGGCAAGGACCTGTTCTCGGATCTGCCCGAGCCCACGGCACGCCGGCTTTCCGGCAAGGCGAGGCGTGCCGGCAGGCTCGCTGGCGCGCCCGAAGGCCGTTACACCGCCCGCGACATTGAGGTGCTCGAAGGCCTCGAGCCCGTTCGCCGCCGTCCAGGCATGTATATCGGCGGGACCGACGAAAAGGCGCTCCATCACTTGTTCGCGGAGGTGATCGACAACTCCATGGACGAGGCGCTCGCGGGGCACGCCAGTTTTATCGAGGTCGAAATGGAGGCTGACGGCTTCGTCAGCGTGACCGACAACGGCCGTGGAATTCCCGTCGATCCGCATCCGAAGTTCAAGAACAAGTCGGCCCTCGAGGTGATCATGTGCACCTTGCACGCGGGCGGAAAGTTCGACTCGCGTGTGTACGAGACATCGGGCGGCTTACACGGCGTCGGCGTGTCGGTCGCAAACGCCCTGTCCGAGCGCATGGAAGTCGAGGTCGCACGCGAGCAGACGTTGCACCGGATGGCGTTCGAGCGAGGCAAGCCGAAAGGCAAATTGCAAAGACTCGGCCGTGTTTTGAACCGGCGAGGCACGAAGGTGCGCTTCCGGCCCGATCCGGAGATCTTCGGAGCAAAGGCGCATTTCAAGCCGGAACGTGTCTTCAAGATGGCTCGCTCGAAGGCTTACCTATTCGGAGGCGTCGAGATCCGCTGGTCCTGCGCCAAGGACTTATTGCGCGGAGTGCAGGACGTCCCGGAGAAGGCGACCTTCCATTTCGCCGACGGGCTCAAGGAGTACCTCTTTACGGCTATCAATGGGGCCGCCCTCGTACACCCCGACATTTTCACGGGCAGCGCGGGCAAGGTCGGCGTGCACGGAGCAGCGCAATGGGCGGTCGCCTGGACCGCCGATAGCGACGGCTTCTTGTCCTCCTACTGCAATACGATTCCGACGCCGGACGGCGGTACGCACGAGTCGGGCCTGCGTAGTGCGCTGTTAAGGGGCATCAAGGACCATGCCGAGCGTATGGGCCAAGGCAAGCGCGCGGCAGTGGTCACAGGCGACGACGTGATGAATGGCGCCGCATGCATGGTCTCGGTGTTCATTCGCGAGCCCGAATTCCAAGGCCAGACTAAAGATCGGCTGGCGACCGCCGAGGCCACGCGCATCGTCGAGAACGCGATCCGGGATCCATTCGACCACTGGTTGGCCGGCAATCCCGCACAAGCCAACAAACTCCTCGACTTCGTCGTTGACCGCGCGGAGGAGCGCATCCAGCGCCGGCAGGAGAAGGAGAGCTCGCGCAAGAGCGCGGTGCGCAAGCTGCGTCTTCCCGGCAAACTCACCGACTGCACCAATACTGCCACGCAAGGCGCCGAGATCTTCATTGTCGAGGGCGACTCGGCAGGGGGCTCTGCGAAGCAAGCGCGGGATCGCGCTTCACAAGCCGTGCTACCGCTGCGCGGCAAGATTCTCAACGTCGCGTCCGCCGGGAAGGACAAGCTGGCGCAGAACCAGCAGCTCGCTGATCTGATGCAGGCGCTCGGCTGCGGGTCGGGCATGCACTATCGCGACGAGGATTTGCGCTACGAAAAGGTAATCGTGATGACCGACGCCGACGTCGACGGCGCCCATATCGCTTCGTTACTGATCACCTTCTTTTACCGGCAGATCCCGAAACTGATCGAGAATGGCCACCTTTATTTCGCTGTGCCTCCGCTCTACCGATTGAGCCACGGCGGCAAGAATTTTTACGCGCGCGACGAAAAACACAAAGGCGAACTCCTGAAAAAAGAATTTCACGGCAACGCTAAGGTCGAGATCGGCCGCTTCAAAGGCCTTGGCGAAATGATGGCGAGTCAGCTCAAGGAGACCACGATGGACCCGAAGAAGCGTACGCTATTGCGCGTGGTCGTGGTCGACGACGAGCGCAAGCCGACGGAACGCTCGGTTGAACGGTTGATGGGCAACAAGCCGGAAGCACGCTTCGAGTTCATCCAAGAGCGGGCAGAGTTCGCAGACGAGGAATTGCTGGACGTCTGAGCGTGAGCGCACGCCGCGCCGGTGTTTAAACCGGCGCCGCGTGCGACTTTGCCGACAAAGGTTTAGGCGCTCGGGCGCCACATTCCGGAGGCGCGTCGTGGGGCGGCGCGGCAGAGCTTACACTCCGTGCTCTACTCTTTGCCCGCGTGGTCACCCGAGCAGGTAAACGCTACCCCATTTTGCTCGGTGCTTCCATCGCGACGCGATAATCATCCCCGTTTTGCACAGGCGTTGATGACGACCACGCGTGACGCGCCGATCGGAATTCACCTCCAAAGCTAGACGGTGAATACAGATTGGAGTGCATTGCAGCAATGAAATTACTTGCAAGGCAAAGTCGAGTCTCAACGCGCAGTTTGCCTGGCCGTCTTCGGCTCCGTCAGCCTCACCGCCAGCAGCCATGCGATCTACAGGAAAACGAAGTAGAGGACCAAAAAATCAGCAGGCTCGCCTGCGGCCAAATCCGTTCAACAACGAGACCGCTGAGATAGTCGGCGGCAGGCAGAAACGAACATTATTCTTCGAACTTCAAATTGGCTGCCTTGACCACATCCGCGAACACATCGATGTCGGCATCGATCTTTTTCCGGAACTCCTCGCCGGGGCCCCCACCGGGGTTTACCGCCATAGCCTTGAGCTTGTCGCGGACCCCTGAATCGGCCATTGCGCGGCGCAACTCTGTACCAAGCTTATTGGCGATGGCAGGCGGGGTGCTCGCCAAAACAAATAAGCCGCTCCAGAGCCCGATATTCACCTCCGGGTAGCCTGCTTCCGCCATGCTCGGCACGTCCGGAAGCTCGGAGGAGCGCTCCGATCCCGTCACCGCCAGCGCCCGGATCTTGGCACCCTGCACGAGCGGCATCGTGGGTGGCCCGTCGGCAATGGCGAACAACGTGTTCCCGCCGGCGACACTGAGCATCATCTCGTTGCTGCTCTTGTATGGCACCGCCACCGCCGGCATGCCCGTTTTCAGTTTGAACAGTTCGGTCGTGATGGTGAACGCCGGCGAAGAGGTGGCGTAGTTGGATTTGTCCGGGTTTGCCTTACCGTAGGCGATGAGTTCCTTGACCGATTTGATCGTGTCACCAGACGGGCCGGCGAGGATCAGGGGAAACGACGCGATCATGGTCAGCGGCAGAAAGTCGCGGGTCGGGTGGTAGGACAGTTTCGGATATATCGCCGCCGCGATCGCCATCTGCCCGCTGGCGGCCACCATGATTGTGTATCCGTCCGCCGGCTGGTTCTTGACGTACTCCACCGCGATGCGGCCGCCGGCGCCCGGCTTGTTCTCGATGACCACGGGCTGCCCGATGTTCTCCGACAGCTTCTGACCGACCAGCCGCGCGAAGAGATCATTGCCTCCACCGGCGGCAAAACCGACGATCAAGCGAATTGGTCTATTGGGAAAATTCGCCGCAGGATTGTCTTGCGCCGCTGCCGCGTCCGTGACGATCGCAGCGAGGACTACCACTGCGGCCTTCACTACGCTGCCTTTGAACTTGATCATCGCAAATCCTCCGCCCGCATTTCTCTGCACAGCGTCTTTCGCAGATCGGGGGCAGCGTCAAGTGCCTCAACGTCACGCTTGCTCGTTACTCCGTGCCAGCGACCGGCTACTTCCTGCGTTTGACGCCGGCGCGAGGCGCGTTCTAGGTTCCCGCGCCTCAGTTTCCGGTAACAATTGTAGGCTTTAACAGACGGGCAATCAGTATCGGCTCACGTACCGCAACGAGGTAACATGGTTTTCTCGACGGCTGAGCAAAGGCACCGGC
>VAZQ01000328.1 GCA_005883115.1 Alphaproteobacteria bacterium
CTCCAGTCGGTATTTAGAAAACCGGCGGTCACCGCCGCGGGACCGGTTTGCGTGGTCGTGGAAGCCTTGACGGCCGTGTCCACTCTGGCACCCGCGCTTTTCGACATATTATTTTCCGCTCAGCGCCGCTTGTCGGAGCGGCGGATTAGCCGCTCGAGGTGAGCCAGATCGTCTTTCACCCGCCGTAGCGCTTCTTCGGCGCCGAATTCGCGCGGGAGCACGTTGTTGCCCCAGCGTAGGCCGGCGACAGCAAAATCGGCGATCGACTTGGCGACCTCGTCGAGCGGCACCCGCCCGTGGGGCATGAACCACCATGCCGTCCAGCTGCACATGCCGATGATCGAGAAGGCGGCGACCGTGGCATCGACGGGGCGGAAATGCCCGAGCTCGATGCCGCGCTCGACGATGCGCGTGAAGTTGTCGAGCAGCGCTCGCTTGGCCTTATCGTGGGTGCGTCGCGTGGCCGCGGGCAGATCGTTCTCTGTGCGATCCACCACTCGGAACTCAATCGGATGTTCGAGCAGCCATTTGGCGTGGTTGAACACCATCTGGCGAAGCGTCTCGCTGGGGTTGAAGTCGGCCTTGGACGCAAGCTCCGTCGCTTGATGGACGGAAAAAACGGTCACTTCCTCGACGAGCGAGGCGAGGATGTCGTCCTTGCTCTTGAAGTAGTAGTAGAGCGCCGGACGGCTGATCCCCAGCGAATCCGCGATATCCTGAAGATTGGTGCCCCCGAATCCGCGTTGCGCGAACAGCTTGGCAGCCGCCTCGAGCACGGTGCGCCGCAAGGCTTCCTTCTTGGATTTCCCCATGGCTTTGGGTGGGGCGGTCTTCGCCGACCGTGCGGTTGCGGGCATGACAGGCGATCTCCGTGGGCTTTGGCTCATGGGCGAGACAGATCACGCGACCTTGGGCGACTGGCTTGCTGCCTCGCGCGCCAGTGTGTCGGAAATCATGCGGCGCAGCGCCTGCTTATCCACTTTTCCCACGCGCGTGACCGGGAATTCGGCAATCGCTTCCACCCGTTCCGGCAACTTGAACTTCGCCAGCCCCTCCCGCTGTAAAAATTCGCCGAGCGCCGCCACCGATGGTACCGTTTCGCCGGGTTTGGGGATGATGAAGGCACACGCCTTCTCGCCGAAGAACGGGTCGGGCATGGCGACCACGCGCACGTCGTTGACCGAGGGATGACGCACGATGACGTTCTCGACCTCTTCGGCGCCGAATTTCTCGCCGCCGCGGTTGATATTGTCCTTGAGGCGGCCCTCGAAGATGTAATGGTCGCGATCGGCGATGCGCACTGTGCGTACGAGATCGCCGCTACGGAAGAAGCCGTTTGAGGTGAAGCTATCGGCGGTGACCACCGGCGCATTGAAATACGCGCGCAAAGTATGTGCTCCACGGAAGCAAAGTTCCCCAGGCTCGCCCGCGGCCGCGGCCGCGGGCTGCTCGCTTCCGATCTTCAACACGCAGGCCTCGTCATCGATGCCGGTTGGCCAGCCGAGCGTGCCGAAGCGTGCCTCTGCTCGGTCGCCGACGCTGGTGCTCATGAGCATACCTTCGGTGATTCCGTAAATGTGATGGCATTCGATCCCGGTTTTCTGCTGAACGGCTTCAGCGCGAGCAATCGTGAAAAGTCGCCGAACGGTGCTCAGGTCGTAGGCCTCGATGTCCGGGCATTCGATGATGCGCGGCGCAATAGGGCCAATGCTGCCGGTATAGGTGACGCGATGGGTTTCGATCGCCCGCAGAAACGCGTCGACGTCGAACTTCGCCTGGATCACGAGTTTGCGCCTCGAGATCAGCGAGGGAACCAGCATCAACAGCATTCCCGCATTGTGAATGAGCGGTAGCGCCCACAGTGAAACGTCGTCCGGTCCGAGACCGTGCCGCACGCTCCAGGAGTTCGCGGAACCCAGATATTCCGCATGCATCCGCGGGATTATCTTCGGGACGCCGGTCGAGCCGCCTGACAGCTGGAATAAGGCGACATCCCCGGGCAACGCATCGGCACGGCGGGTGGCGGCGCGTGCATCTGCGCGCGAATGGCGGCTGATCAATTCGGCGAAATCGTATTCGCCCGCCTTAGCCTGCCCTCTGACCACGATCAATGTGGTCAGGATTGCGTGCTCCTGCACCATCCGGCGCGCGAAGGCCGCGAGATCGAATGCTGGGCTGAAATCGCCTTGCACGAAATAGGCTTTCGCCCCGGACAGTTCCGTCAGTTGCCCGATCTCGATCTCGCGATACTGGGGCAACGTGCACACCGGAATGACGGAGGCCTTGAAGCACCCGAACAGCGCGACGACGATCTCCTTGACCGAGCCAAACTGAAAGATGGCGCGATCTCCAGGCTCAAGGCCGATTTCGAGCAGCGAGGCGGCCAACGATTCTGAGAGCGCGTCAGCTTGCGCAAAAGTCAGGCTGCCGTCGTCGGCCGCGATATAGGTGACGTCAGGCTTTTCGTGCGCGGCCTCGCGTAGCATCTCGCCCAGCGTCGACCAGATCCAGGAGCCGCTGCGCCGATAGGCCTCGGACTCCTCGGCCGTGTGGTAGGTCACCCCTTTGACCGGAAACCGCACCCGCATCATGCGCCCCTCGCTTTGGCCGAAGCCGCATAGTGCACTTTATTGACGTATGTGTCAATTACTCGTCTGTGATGTCAACTCCGTATAGACGGACTGGAAGCGTTTGCTCAAAGGGATCGGTGTTGTTGGATACGTGCCTGGCCACGTTTTCCTTACAGTCACATCTGGCATTTTGGCGATCGCTGGACCCAGAATAGACTGACGGTCCGCAGCATCGGACCAAAACGGAGGAGACGGCCAAAATGATGGGCGCGCTGCTTACGGCATTGCTGGGCGCCAGCTTGATGCTGGGCAGCACCGACCTCGCCTACGCTCAGCCCTATCCCGACCGGCCGATCAGGATGATCGTGCCGTTCCCGGCCGGCGGACCGACCGATGGCATGGCGCGTATCATCTCCGACCGGCTAAGCGTCGTGCTCGGCCAGACCGTCGTGGTGGAAAACCGCGGCGGCGGAGCCGGGGGCAGCATCGGTGCCAAGGCGGTCGCGACCGCCGATCCCGATGGCTACACGATCCTGATCACCCCTGGCGGGTCGCTGACGAGCGGCCCGGCCGTGCACGCCAACATCGGCTACGATCCGGTCAAGGCGTTCGTACCGGTCTGCGAGGTGATCGAAACACCACAAATTTTGGCCGTTCACCACGACCTACCAGTGAATACGGTTGCCGACTTGGTGAGATATGCAAAAGCTAACCCCGGCAAGGTCAGCTGGGGTTCGCAGGGATTCGGTACGGCGCCACACCTGCTCGCTGAATTGTTCAAGCTCGAGACCGGCGTCAATATCGTGCACGTCCCTTATCGCGGAACTGCGCCCATGCTCGCCGCCGCGGTGGCGGGCGAAGTCCAAGTCGTCATCGACCCGATGACCTCCGTCCTGCCCCATATTCAGTCCGGAGCGCTGCGCGCGCTGGCAATCGCAGGTGCGGAGCGTAGCCCGAAATTGCCCGACGTGCCGACGGCGCCGCAGGCGGGCTTCCCCAACCTGCTCTCCCCATTCTGGCTCGGCGTGGTGGCGCCGGCCGGCACGGCTCCCGCCATCATCGATAAGCTCAACGCCGCGTTCCGCGAAAGCCTCGCCCACGCAGAAACGCGCGCGCTGCTCGACAAGCTCGGTGCTGAGATCAAGATCGGCACGCCGGCCGAATTCAAAAAGATGCTCGCCGACGAGCTCGCAAAGTGGACCGCCGTCGTCAAGGCCGCCAACATCAAGGTGGACTGACGTCTTCAGGAATCGCACTGATGTTCCGTCGTGACACGACCGCCGAATCGCATTTCCGAATCGAAGTGCGAACTTGGCTAGAAGCCAATCTTCCCCTTGCGCTGCGCGGGCGCACGGCGCGTCCGCCGCCAGCGGAACTGATGCCCTGGTATCAGGCGCTCTCGCGCAAAGGTTGGATCGCGCCGCATTGGCCCAAGCACTACGGCGGAATGGGCGCTACGCTCAATGAGCAGATCATCATTACGGAGGAGCTAGCGCGCATTGGCGCACCGCAGCTGCCGGCGCAAGGTCTCAATCACATTGGCCCCATCCTCATGAAGTTCGGGACCGAGGCGCAGAAGGCGCAGCATCTACCGCCCATCATTGCGGGCACCGTGATCTGGGCACAGGGCTACTCCGAGCCTGGCGCGGGCTCCGACCTAGCCAGTCTTTCCACCCGCGCAACGCTCGAAGGCGATCATTTCATCGTGCGGGGGCAGAAGATCTGGACCACCTGGGGACATCATTCGGACTGGATGTTTGCGCTGGTCCGCACCGATCCGCAGGCGCAGCCGCGGCAAGCCGGCATCAGCTTCCTGCTGGTCGATCTGCGCAGCCCAGGCATCAGAATCAGGCCGATCAAGACCATTGCCGGCGATGACGAGTTCAGCGAGGTGTTCTTCGATGATGTCATCGTGCCAACTGAAAATCTGGTCGGTAAACTCAATGATGGTTGGTGCATCGCAAATGCATTGCTGGGGCACGAGCGGCTGGCGAGTTCGAATCCGCAATTCCCTCTGATGGCGCTCGAGCGCATCAAGACCATGGCGCGCGCGTCTGGAGTCATCGCCGATCCGGCGTTCCAGGA
Source organism: Alphaproteobacteria bacterium (assembly GCA_005883115.1). GTDB lineage: Bacteria > Pseudomonadota > Alphaproteobacteria > Rhizobiales > Xanthobacteraceae > VAZQ01. The sequence continues at coordinate 4,656 of VAZQ01000328.1, forward strand.
CCGTCTTGCCGCAGCCAGCATCAACGTCACGGCCTTGTCGGCGCTGTTCAGCCATGCCGTGGAGCTCACCAATAACAACCAGAGTCCAGGGCCGGAATCGTCAGTCATCAAGATTTTTGCATCGGAGCTCCTGCAAACGCTGAACGAACTCTTGGTCCAGGCGGCGGGCGGCCACGCGTCCACGCAAAATCCGATCACGACGAATTTCGGTGTGGTGGATGTCGCTGCCCCATTCCTACAATCCCGGCGCGTGACGATTTATGGCGGCTCATCGGAAATTCAGCGCAACGTTCTCGCCCGACGTGTGCTGAACCTTCCGAGTTGACGCGCATGCGCACCTTATGGACCTGCATCTGACATCGGAGCAGACTCTCCTGCGCGACAGCGCCGTCAAATTCATCCAGGCGGCGGGTCCGAAGGTGGCACGAGCATTTCGCGAGCAGGATCCAAGCTTCGCGCCGGAGCGACTGCGCTGGGCGGGCGAGGTCGGGTGGCTCGGCATGCTGGTGCCGACCTCGGCTGATGGACTTGGCCTGGGCTTGACGGAGCTGGCCTTGCTGCTCGAGCAGGCCGGACGGGGGCTCGTCTGCGAGCCGATCGGCTTTGCAGCGATCTCCGCTGCCGCCTTGGCCCAGGGCGGTACGCCGCATCCGGTGCTGGAACGGGTGATGACGGGGCGAGCTTTGGTCGTTCCTGCGTTGGAGGAGAGCGGATATGGCGATGATCCGCTTTCGCCGCGCACGCAAATGGTCGGCGAAGCCGGCGCCCTGCGCTTGACCGGGCAGAAGACGTTTGTGTGTGCCGATGGCGCCGATGGCTTCCTCGTCAGCGCCAGCGGACCTGATGAACCCGCGCTCTATTATGTGGCGCGCAACGCGCGCGGCTGTAGCTTGACGACGACGCAAACTGTGGAGGGCCGCAAGCTTGCGACGCTCGGCCTCGCGCAGGCGCCGGCCGACCTCATTCCGCCGCATCCGTCCTCGCGCAACGCAGTAGAGGCACTCTACAATCTTGCGCTGATGGCGCTGTCCTGCGAATTGCTCGGCGTCATGGAGCGGGCGCAAGAGATCACGCTCGATTACCTGCGCATTCGCAAGCAATTCGGAAAACTGATCGGCAGCTTCCAGGCGCTGCAGCACCAGGCCGTCAATATCTATGTCTGCGTCGAAGCGATCCGCTCGCTCGTGTTTCAGATCGCCGCCCACAACGAGGTCTTTGACATCGATCCCGCAATGGCGATCGCGCTGAAAGCCAAGGCCTCGGAAGACGCTCTTTTCGTCACCGAGGCCTGCATCCAGCTTCATGGCGCGATCGGATTCACCGACGAGCACGATATCGGCCTTTATCTCAAGCGGGCGATGCTGCTGTCGTCACTGTTCGGGAACGCAGCGGCGCAGCGCCGGCGCTATGTGGCACTCGCCAACATAACCGCATGAACCAGGAGTCATTCATGAGTGAAGAGCAGACCATCACCTATGAGCTGGAGAGCGAGGTCGCGCTTATCGGGCTCAACCGCCCGGATAAGCGCAATTGCTTTGACCTGACCGTGATGAAGCAGTTGCGCGCAGCCATTGACCGCGCCGGCGAGGAGGCAAAATGCGGCATCATCTTCGGTCATGGCGACAATTTCTGCGCTGGGCTTGACCTGCGCTGGGCGGCGGAGAGCTGGAAGACAGGACGTTCGCAACGGCTGCCGTTCCAGTTCAATCGTAATAGCTATTTCGAGGTGATGGCGCGCGGGAACATTCCGTTCATCGCGGCGCTGCATGGCGCGACGCTGGGCGGCGGACTCGAGACCGCAGCGGCCGCGCATATCCGCGTTGCCGACGAGACCACATATTTCGCCTTGCCCGAGGGAACGCGCGGCATCTTCATCGGCGGCGGCGGCTCCGTGCGCGTGGCGCGGCTGATTGGCTTTGCCCGCATGCAGGACATGATGCTTACCGGCCGCGTGCTCAAGGCCGACGAAGCCGAGCGCTACGGCATTGTGCAATATATCGTGCCGAAGGGACAGGCGATGACCAAAGCGAAAGAGTTGGCGCTCAAGATCTGCAAAAACGCGCCGCTGTCGAATTTCGCGATCACCAACAGTCTGCCGCGGCTGCAGGACATGTCCTACGACGATGGCTTGTTCTTCGAGCGCATGGTGGCGGAATATACCCGCAGCCCAGAGTCGATCACGCGGCTGCATCAGTTCCTCGATAAGACTGCACCACGCGTGCGCCCGGAATAAACATCCTGCCAGGAAATTAGCTGAGCGGCATAGGGGATGAGCAATGGCTTTGCGTGACAACGCGATCGTGGCCTACGCCGAAACCAAAGTGATGGAGAAGAGTGACCGGGACGTCTTCGTTCTAGCCGGAGAGATGCTCGAAGCCTTGCTTGACGAGACCGGCACCGACAAGAACGAGATCGACGGCCTGGTCATGGCGGGGCTGACCGGCACCGGCGCCGCCAACCCGTTCTGGGCGCAGACCACCGCCGACGTGCTGGGGCTCGAGGTCGGCTTCTGCGAGCAGGTGCACACCGGCGGCTGCTCGGCGGCGGGCTGCGTCGCGCGTGCGGCGGCGGCGATCGATTACGGCATGTGCGAGGTCGCGTTCCTGCTGTTCGCCGACACACACGTGTTGGAGGACCGCACTGACCACAGTCACTCCTATCGGCGCGAATGGACCGACCCTTACGGCTTGATGGGGCCGCCCGGCGCCTTCGGTCTGCTCAGCCGCGCCTACGAAGCGAAATACGGGCTCGACTACCGCATGCTCGGCAAGCTCGCGGTGACGCAGCGCAACCACGCACTCATGAACGAGAACGCATGCGAGAAGCTGCGCGTCCCGATCACCATCGACGACTACATGAACTCGCGGATGATCGCCGATCCGATCCGGCTGCTCGACTGCGTGATGCGCGCCGACGGCGCCGCTGGCCTGATGATGATGAGCCGCAAGCGCGCCAGGGAAAAAGGCTTGACCAAGTGCATCATCCCGATCGGCTATGCCGAGCGCACCAACTTCAAGGGCGGGGAGAACCTAGTCGACGTGACCAAGAGCGGCCATGAAATCTGCGGCAGGAAGGCGCTAGGCGCGGCCGGCCTCGGCATCAACGATATCGCCTCCTTCCACCCCTACGACGATTTCATCATCGCCATTATGTTGCAGCTCGAAGCCTTCGGCTTCTGCAGGCCGGGTGAGGGCGTGCGGTTCATCCGTGACCACGATTTCTCCTACAGCGGCGATCTGCCGCTCAACACCGGCGGCGGCCAGATCTCCGCCGGCCAGGCCGCCTGCTCGTCGCACAACCTGGTCGAGGCGGTGCGGCAACTCAGGGGCGAAGGCGGCAAGCGTCAGGTCATGGACACCAGGAACGCGCTAGTGACGGGCATCGGTTGGATCAATTACGGACGCAACTGGGGTTCGAGCGCGGCTTTGGTTCTGGTGCCGGAATAAGCGAGGCGGCCATGGCGAAAGCACTCAACGACACGTTCGGCATCAAGCGTGCGATTAAACACTTCGATTTCTCCGAGCCTTATTGGGAGTGCACCCGCCAGAAGAAGCTCGTCATCCAGTACTGCAAGACCACCGGCAAGTATCAACACTTCCCGCGGCCGGTGAGCATCTTCACCGGCAAGAGGCGCGACATCGAATGGCGCGAAGTCTCGGGCAAGGGCGTGGTGTTCTCCTACACCATCGCGCATCGCGGCACGCCGTTATTTCGCGGCACCGAGCCTTACGCGGTCGCTAACGTGACGCTCGACGTGGGCGTCAACTTCATCGCCAACCTCATCAACTGTACCGTCGAGGAGATCAAGGTCGGCATGAAGGTCAAGCCGCATTGGCATCCGCTCGAGGACGGCACGCACTTGTTGATGTTCCAGCCGGACAAAGACCCAGCATGAACGGTCCGGAGGCGGCGCGCGGACCGCAAGCCGTCGCTAGATTTCTGCGGCCGCGATCGATCGCCATCGTCGGGATATCGGCGCGCGCCGGCAGCGCCGGACAGGTCATTCTGCAGTCGCTCAAGCTCAACAATTTCGAGGGCGACATTCATCTAGTAGGCCGCAGCAGCGAGCCGATCGACGGCAGGCCTGTACTCAAGAGCGCGGACGAATTGCCCGCGGGCGTAGACCTTGCCGTCTTCACGCTGCCGGCCGCGGCTGTGCGCGAAGCGGTCGAGGCTTGTGCGCGCCGCAAAGTCGGCTCGGCGATGATATTCGCCGCCGGATTTGCCGAAGTCGGTGACCGCACGACACAGGACGCCGTCACCGCGACGGCCCGCGCGGCAGGTCTTGCCGTTGTCGGACCCAATTGTCTCGGCGTCACCAACAACGTCGATGGCATCTGGCTACACATGCTGCACGTGCGCGAGGCGCGGCGCGGCGTCGAGGGAGGGGTCGCCTTCGTCGGTCAGAGCGGCGGCTTGCTTGGGCACTTCCAGCGCGCCGCCGACGGGCTCGGCCTTCCGCTGTCCTACGTGATCTCGACCGGCAATGAGGCTGGCCTTGAGGGCACAGATTTCCTCCAATTCCTGGCTGAGGACCGCGCTACCCGTGTGATCGCGATTTACTGCGAGGAAATCCGCCGGCCGGCGGATTTCCTCGCAGCGTGCCGGCGCGCGCGCGCCGCCGGGAAACCAATCGTGCTGATGTTGGCCGGCCGCGGTGCCAAAGCGCGCAAAGCGGCGCAGTCGCACACCGGCGCTCTGGTTGGCGATTGGGTCACCATCCGAACCCAGGCCGAGCACGCCGGCGCCATCGTGGTGTCCACCATGGACGAGATGATGGACCTCACCCAAATACTGGCGCGCTATCCGAATCCGCCCGCCAAGGGGCCGGGCATTCTCACTGCCTCCGGCGCCTATGTGGGGCTGACAAACGATTTCGCCGAGGAGATCGGCCTCGAGCTTCCAGAGCTAGAGCCGGATACGCTGAAGAAGCTCAGTGCGGTGCTACCTACGTTCGGAAATTATGGCAATCCGCTCGACGTCACCGCTGGCTTCTCCTTGGATGCGCTCAGCGTAGCGACCAAGGCGCTGATCGACGACCCCAATGTCGGAATGCTGTTCATCTCGTTTCCAATCAGCACTGCAATTCAAGTAAGGAGCTTCAATAAGGGTATGGCGGACTCGCCGAAGCCCAAGGTCCTGGTGGCGCTCGGCGACACCTGGCAGCTTGCCCCCGATGCCGTCGAAGCGGTCAGCGAAAGCCCGGCAGTGTTCTCGCGCTCGTCGGACCGCATGCTGCGCGCCATCGCGCTCTATACCCGCTACGGCAGATTGCTCGCCCGTCCATGCACCAATGTGCCTCCGGAGCCGATCAACGGCCTGCCCAGGCTCGGCAAGGGCGCCCAGCCCGAATGGCTGGGCAAGAAAATGCTCGCAGCCGCCGGCGTTCGGGTACCCGACGGCGATCTCGCCCGCACGGCCGACGAAGCAGTCGCAGTAGCTAGGCGCATCGGCTATCCGGTCGTGCTGAAAGCGCAGGCCGCCGCGCTCTCGCACAAAACCGAGGCCGGCGGCGTCGTTTTGAATCTTGCGAACGAAAGCGCGGTGCGGGTTGCCTGGGACACGCTGGTCGGGAACGTCAAACGTGCCGCGCCCGACATAACCCTCGACGCCGTCCTGATCGAAAAGATGTCGGCAAAGGGCATCGAGCTGATGGTGGGCGCCAAGCGGGACCCCAGTTGGGGCACCGTGCTGCTTGTTGGCCTGGGCGGCATCTGGGTCGAAGCCCTCGGCGACGTGCAACCGCTCCCCGCCGATGCCGACGCGGCACAGATCATCGAAGCATTGCGCAAGCTGCGCTCGGCCAACCTACTCGCCGGCTTCCGCGGCGCGCCGCCAGCGGACATCGAGGCGGTCGCGCAGGTTGTCATGGCCATAAGCCGGCTGATGCAGAGCGTTCCTGAGCTGACGGAGATCGACGTCAATCCGCTGATGGTGCATGCCAAGGGACAAGGAGTGGTCGCCCTGGATGCGCTGATCGTTGTCTGAGCGAATATTCAGCGCGCATTCTGAGCGGTCTTTCTCTTAGTCGCCACCTCAGCTGCACAATCGGACCGTGGCATGCGCGACCGCTTTGGCGGCCGTGACGAGGTCGGTGAGGCGCACCCGCTCGTCGGGCGTCGGCCATTCCTTGTAGACACGGATGTCGCCCGGACCGTATTGCACGGTGGGAATACCGAGCAATTCCTGGATTATGTTGCCGTCACCGACGTTGCCAAGACGGCCATGCGCGCCGACCACAGCAGGTCGCCCCGAGGCCAAAGCCTGACCCTCCGCCAGCGCGACGACGAGAGGGTGATCCGAAGGGCAGACCATCGCCAATTGGTTCCAGGTTTGCTCGGTGCCGCGTGCGGGGATTTCGAGGACACAATTGAACGCCGGATGATCCTTCTTGATGCGCGCGAGGAGTCGCTTGAGGTCACTCTCGATCGTGGCGACCGTCTGGCCTGGAACGGTGCGGAACTGCAAGGTCAGCTCGCACTCTCGCGTCGAGCGGCCGGTCGCGCTTTTGAAGTAGTAATGCTCCTTGTGCATCACATCGAAGGTGTGGGTCGGAAACCCGGGGAGCTCCGGATGCGGCGTAAAGGTCATCCAGCCATCGGAGGCGATTGGCGTCAGGCTCGGACCGATTCCCCGCACGATTTCCATCTGCTGCTCGATGGGATTGATATAGGCGGCGCGCGCTTCCGGGCTGTAACGGAAAAACAGCTCGGGGGCGGAGCAAACGAACCGTGCCATCACGACACCAACGCAAATGTTTGCAATGGTGTTGTTCGAGTGCTCCATGTTGATGCACAGGTCCGCTTTGACGCCGTGCCGTAGGAGCGCGCGAGTACCGGCCCCGCCAAGCTTGTGAGCAACGACGGGTGTCATCAAAACGTCGCCCTTGAGCCGAATGCCTGACCGTACGATGGCTTCCAGCGCGCAAATTGCGGCCACGCAGCCGCCCTTATCATCATGCGCGCCCATTCCCCAGATCCAACCATCCTCGAACTTCGCGGCATAGGGATCGACTGTCCACCCGCTCATCTCAACGCCGGGATCCATATGACCGTTGATAAGAAGTGTTGGTCCGCCGCCAGTACCTTTGAGTCGGCCGATCGGTTGGCGGCTCTCACGCTCCGGATCGAATGGATGGGTCACCGGCTGCATCTCGACCTCGAGGCCTATGTCGGACATGTAGTCGGCATAGAGGTCAGCGATATTACCCTCCTCAAAGGTCGAGCTCGGGATTCGGATCGACCGCTGCTCAAGATCGAGGACGCGCTTGGGATCTATCGCGGCAAGCGCCGGCCGCGTGTCGATTGTCGACGGCACTGCGCGTTCTGCGCCGCTTACATCTTCGCTTTTTCGGCCCAGGTCGGGTTTGGATAAAGCACCTGACAAGCCGCAAGCTCGAAGGGGTAGATGGTGCAGTACTTGCCTTTCTGCACTTGCATCAAGATGGCCCGCACCAGCTCGTTCTGGCCTGTCGCGTCGAACCTGACGCCACGGTAGGGCACGATCAGTTGGTCAGGCGGGATATTGGTCGCCGCAAGGGCGGCGCGAATCTTGTCGGGCTCCGTGGAGCCGGCCCGGTTTATCGCATCGAGCAGGGTCATGATGCCCGTGAAGTTGCGAGCTGGAACGTCCGAAAGATCGCGTCCATTCGAATGCCTCTTGAAGATGGCATTGATCTTGGGAAGCAGCGGAATGTGGCTTTCAAGGTCGGCGTTGTACGGAGACCGGGTGATCGCGCCGTCCGCGTCCTTGCCCATCGTGCTGATGAACGTTGGGTCGGTAAACCCGGCGTTCTGAGCGACTATGAGCTTTGGATTGTAGTCTAGATCCTTGGCGGTACGGAGCAGCAGGAAGGTATCCGACGTATAGGACGACGGCAGCAGAACATCTGCGTTGGCAGCCTTGAGCCGCTGCACCTCCGCGGTCAGTGACGTGGTCTGGGCCCTGTAGGCGATGTGTTCAAGCACACGAAAGCCACGCTCCCTGGCAAGTCGCTCCTGGACTTTTGCGCTGTCGGTGCCGTAGGCGGTATCCTCATGAAAGAGAGACACGGACTGGAATTTCTGATCGGACTTTGTTCCGAAATCCTTCAAGAAATCGAACATCAGTTCGCTGAAGTTCTCGTCCGTCGGGGTGGTCCGGAAGAAATACTTAAGCCCGCGCTGCGTGAGCGCCGGCTGAGTGGAGTCTGCGTTGACGAAGGGAATTCCTGCGCGCTCGGCGGCTTGGCTTGCCGCAGCGGTCACCGAGGAGAAGTAGGCTCCAATGAGCGCGTGGACCTTCTCCTGTGTAATGAGACGCTCGGTTTCGCTTTGGCCTACCTCCGGTTTGCCCTGATGATCAACGATGATAGGCGTGACCTTGGCTCCGCCCAGGCCCGGCAAGCCCTTGTTCTTGGCAAGCGCCAGCGGCAGATCAGCGCCCTGGTTGACAATTTCTACGGCGGTCCTGATCGCGGCTACCGCGTCGATCCCGATCTGCGCGGTCGGGCCCGAGAGTGGATAGAGCACGCCAATCTTGACCTCTTGCTGCGCCTTCGCTGATGCTGCTCCAGTTAACATTGCGACGCACGCGAGAATAACGATTCTGAGTTTCATAGCGGTGCTCCGTTCGGACTCGTGCTGGTACGGATAACTTCAAGCATGTAGGGACTTGAAATGCAAAACCGCACTAGGGTCATAACTTGCTAGTGTGCATTTTGATTCAAAGCTCGGCATTACAGGTGCGACAAACCCTCGCGAATTCCGGGCTCTGGATACTCGTGCTCAATTGGACCGTGTTTTGCATGTGCTCGTCAATTCAATTTAGCTGCTTGGAGGTACGCGCGCGCTAATGTCCAGAGAGCTCATCCTACAGGCCGTCATTAGTGGCCTTCTGATGGGATTGATCTATGCGCTTGTGGCTGTTGGCCTGACTCTCATTTTCGGGCTGATGGAAATTGTCAACTTCGCGCATGGTGAGTTTCTCATGCTCGCCATGTTCACGGCGTTTTGGTTCTGGGCTCTAGGCGGCCTCGATCCAATGCTGTCGCTGCCGTTCGTGGCGATTCTCCTCGCGCTGGCCGGCATCTTGGCGCACTTCGGCATCATCCGGCGACTGTTGAAGGCGCCGATGCTCGCCCAGGTCTGCGGCACGTTTGGCCTCGGTGTCGCGCTGCGTGCCGGCGCCCAATTCCTCTGGACGCCTGACTTTCGCACCATCACGAATCCGCTTATTGCCGGCCGCGTGCATCTGCCTGTTGTCCTTCGCGGCGCTCTGGTGGTTCGTCACGCGCACCGAAACGGGTCTGGGCCTCCAGGCAACCGCCCAGGATCGCCAGGCGGCAGCGGTGATGGGGATTCCGACCGAGCGCATGTTCGCGTTGGGTTGGGCGATCGGACTTAGCTGCGTCGGGATCGCCGGCACCATGCTCTCGACCTTCTATTACATTTTTCCCGACGTGGGCACGAATTTTGCCCTGCTGGCATTCGTTGCCGTGGCGCTCGGCGGGTTCGGCAGCATCCTCGGCAGCCTTATCGCCGGCGTATCGATCGGAGTTGTCGAGTCGCTCGGTGGGCTCTTGCTCGATCCGTCCTACAAGACTCTGATCGTGTTCGGACTGTACCTTGCGGTCGTCGTTTTCAGGCCACAGGGCCTGTTCGGCCGGTTCTAGCAATGTCAAGCACTCGGACGGATATGCTGGAA
>VAZQ01000177.1 GCA_005883115.1 Alphaproteobacteria bacterium
ATCGGACATTGAGCGCTATTCCGTGAGATATAGGAATCGCAGGAGATCAACTGCATTCAAACTTGGCCAACAGCGCAGCTGACGAGCTCGCTGCGCGTCGGCCCACCTCAATTCAGAAGAGGAGTTGATGATGAGGAAACTCACGATCCTGGCAGCAGGCGTGTCCCTGCTTGCAGGTCCCTGCCCGAGCTATGCAGCGGACCATCTGTTCACCGCCGTGGCTGCGGGCGGACTGTCGACCACGACGAGCCAACCATTCCTGAACGGAATCAACAATCCGGGTCGGCCGGGTGACGAAGTTCCAGGTCAAGGCAGCGTGTTCCAGGGCGAGGACCATACCGTCCCGGCAACGGATACGACGACCGGGGTGAAGACTCTTAAGACACCTCCGCCGGCACTGACCGGGACAAAGACTGTGCCCACTGGCAGCCCTTCGGTGCCCTAATCCTGCCGACTGCGATCGTTTAGGATCGCGTCAAAAGCGGCGCGTTCACCATCAGGTCTTCTGGTCTGATCGCGCCGCCTGCTGCATTGCCAAGAAGGGGACTACGTTCAGCATGGAGCACCGCAAGAGCTAATGCGGCGAGATTATCATTCGCACGGATAATCAACTGAGTTTGCCTCGAAGCCTTCTGATGCGCGCAGCACTGGGAGGCGCTGCGATTGCAGTTGCGTATCCGTTGTGGGCACCGGATAGCCCGGTCTCCGCAATTGGGGATGATCATGACAATCTGCGCTATGTCAGCATCACGCGCGATAACGTTGTTCAGAACGTCACTGCTGCCGGAACGCTCGAAGCCGTCGACACCGTCGAGGTCAGCTCACAGCTGTCGGGTCAGGTCGCCAAACTCATGGCTGACCACAATTCTCGCGTTCGCGCCGGCGAACCGCTTGCGGCGCTTGACAGCGCGACCTTTGAAGTCTTGCTCAAGGAAGCGGAGGCTGCGCTCGCGGTCGCGCTGGCACAACAGGAAGAGGCCAAGGCAGCCATCGAGGGCGCACAGGCACACTACGATGACGCTTTGCGGGAGCTTCAGATTAAGGCTGCGCTCAGCAAGAACGGCAGTGTTTCCCAGCGCGACGCCGAGCGAGCACAGATGACGGCTCGGGCGCTCGCCGCGGAATTGTCCGCGGCCAAGGCGCGCGAGCAGGTACGCACGGCCGGGGTAATGGCTGCGCGCGCTTCTCTGGAACGGGCTCGACTTGACCTCGAACGAAGCACCATCAAGTCACCGATCTATGGGGTCGTGATTCGGCGCAGCGTCGAGCTTGGCCAGACGCTGGCTGCGAGCCTGCAGGCGCCGACGCTCTTCACCATCGCGCGTGATCTTTCGGACATGCGCGTAAATGCATTCGTCAACGAGGCTGATATCGGCGCGGTGCGAACCGGGCAGCGCGTCTTCTTCGGCGTGGATTCGTATCCGGGCCGCGCGTTCGAGGGGCGCGTGCTCGAGATTCGGAAGGCTGCGCGGATGGTGCAAAACGTCGTGACCTACACCGTGATGATTTCGGCGCCCAATCCGGACGGTTTGCTGCTTCCGGGAATGACGGCCGACGTCCGCATCCTGGTTCAGGAGCATCAAGACGCGATGGTGGTTCCCAACGCCGCGCTGAGTTTTCGTCCGACCCGATACGGCGGAAACAACCCTGCGCCCGGTCAGGGCGTGATCTGGGTCCGCACGAAATCGGGTCATTTGGCTGCCGCCACCGTGTCACTGGGCGCTACCGGAGATTCGCTCACTGAGATTCAGTCGCCAGATCTCAAAATAGGCGAACAGGTTGCCGTCGGTTATCGGAGCAAACGTTAGATTGGAGCCGCTTGGCCGGTTAGCACATGCGATCGCTCGTCACTCTCGACCATATCCACAAGCAACACCGGCTCGGTGACCAAACGGTTCGCGCATTGTCCGACGTAAGCCTGAAGATTGATCGCGGAGAATTCGTTGCGGTCATGGGCCCATCGGGATCGGGAAAATCGACATTACTTTCGATCCTCGGCTGCCTCGATCATCCCTCACGCGGGCGCTATTTTCTCGATGACGAAGATATATTCGTGCAGTCGAAGGGGCGCTTGAGCGAGCTGCGAAACCGGCGCATCGGGTTCATCTTTCAAAACTTCAACTTGCTGCCGCGGCTGACCGCGCTCGAGAATGTCGGCTTGCCGCTATTCTATCGGCGCGAGCCGTTGCGGAATCCGACCGCGAGGGCACGCGCTGCGCTCGAGCAGGTGGGGCTGGGCGGCCGAATGCACCATGTGCCTGCCCAGCTTTCGGGAGGTGAGCAGCAGCGTGTTGCCGTCGCGCGGGCGATCGTCAACGGTCCCGACCTTCTCCTGGCCGACGAACCGACCGGCGCACTGGACACCAGCACGCGCGATGCCATTCTTGCTCTTCTTGGCGAATTGCAGCGCGCCGGCCTCACGGTCGTGCTTGTGACCCATGATCCTGAGGTCGCGGCGTACGCGTGGCGCAGGATCAGGCTACGGGACGGCGCAATTGTCGGCGACCAGGGATGTGATGCTACCTCATGAGCTTTTGACCCGCGTGAGGTTTCAATGCGATCATTCAGTTATATCTATCTGGCGTTTCGGTCGGTGCGTGTGCACATACTGCGCTCCATTCTCGCAGTGACCGGCGTTGTCATCGGCATTGCGGCCGTCCTGATCGTGGTCGCGGTGGCGGAGGGAGCCCGTGCCGAGGTTTCGAGGCAGATCAACTCGCTTGGATCAAATCTGCTGCTCGTGCAACCTGGCGCGCAAGTCGCGCAGGGCGTACGACAGCAGGCGGGCACCATCCTTTCGCTCACGATGAGCGATGCAATCGCTGTCGCCCGCGAAGTGCCCGATGTTGTTATCGCGGCACCGTTCGTCGGCGAGCAGAAGACGACGATATCAGGAGACCTGAACTGGTCGACACTTGTTGCCGGTGTGACGCTCGTGTTTTTTGAAGCGCGCGGGTGGAGGCTTGCGGAAGGTCAGCTGTTCAACGACGAGCAAGTCGCATCGGCCGCAAAAATAGCCGTCATCGGTCATACCGTGGCGCGTGAACTGTTCCGGGGCAGTGATCCACTTGGCCGTTTTGTCCGTATTGAACGCTCGTCCTATCTCGTGATAGGAACGCTTGCCGAGAAGGGGCAGGATTTCACGGGCCGAGACCAGGATGACGTCATGTTCATTCCGCTGTCGTCGGCGAGAATCTTCGCCATTGGACGCAGTCAGGCCAATCCCGATGCCGTGCATTCGATTCTGGTGAAGATCGAATCCGCTCAGTCAATGTCCGCGGCAGAAACCGCGATTGCGCGCGTTCTGCGGCAACGTCACAAGATCGTCGGGCACAAGGCCGACGATTTTCGAATTCAGAACCTCATTCAGGTCGCCCAGACGCGTGACCGAGCCTATCGCCAGTTCACGTTGCTGGTGTCCACGCTTGCAGGAATCTCATTGCTGGTCGGCGGTATTGGGGTGATGAACATCATGCTCGTGTCGGTGACCGAACGGATCAATGAAATAGGCATTCGACTGGCATTCGGCGCCCGACCGCAGGACATCCGTCGAC
>VAZQ01000178.1 GCA_005883115.1 Alphaproteobacteria bacterium
TTTGCCGTGTCGCTCATTCTCGGGCTCGGCGTGCGCCTCATCGGCGTCCTCGGCATCATATTCGTGCTGCATCTGTGGTTGGGCATCTATCGGCCCGGCAGTCCGGCGGAGTGGCCGTGGTCCTACCTGTTCCTTGCGATGGTGATGTTTTTCTTTGCGCTGCATGCGGCGGGTCGCAGCCTCGGTCTCGATGCCTGGCTGCGCCGGGATGTAGCCGCGGTACGCGATCGAAAAGGCTTTGTCGGCACGCTGCTCAATATGATCGGCTAAGAGCGCAGGCCGGTATTCTCGATGCGTCATGCGTGGGCAGAAGCGCGTCGAAGACGCGCTGGCGCCCCGCGCATCCATCTTTCTTTGCAAGAAGATTTTTACGATGGTGGATGGAATGCCGGGTCAAGGCGGGCAATGACGGGAACATAGACCAGAGCTCCGCTACCTGCCCGCGCGCAGCCGCGCGAGCAGTTCGGCCGTCGGCCAGCCGTCGGCCGGCAGACCGAACTTCATCTGCGTATCGCGAATGGCGACGCGGCTCTTGAGCCCCAACACGCCATCGACCCGGCCAACGTCATAGCCGCGCTTTTCCAGAAGCTGCTGCAGCTCGCGGGTTTCTTCGAAGCTGATTTTCGGGATGTCCGGGCTGCCGCGGTGCATGGGTGGGGCGCCGTCAAGACGCGTCGCGTAATAGGCTGCCGTTAGCGAATAATTCAGCGACTGGTTCCATTTGAGATAGGCCTGGAAATTGTCGTAGGCGAGGAAGCTCGGTCCAAACCGCCCCAAAGGCAACACCACCGAGGCCGCCAAGTTGTCGTTCGGCAACGGCTTGCCATCGGCGCGCATGACGCCCCAAGCCGCCCACTTTGAGCGCGGATGTTGGATCGAAAGGTCGGCCTCCTGCCACGGCAGGTTCACAGGCACGCGTAGCTCTTGCAGCCAGGGCTCGCCACGTTTCCAGCCGAGATGCACGAGATACTTGCCGGTCGAACCGATCACGTCCGCGGCGCTTTTGATCAGATTGCGTCTGCCGTCGCCGTCGTAATCGATGGCGTGCGCCATATATTCGGACGGCATCATTTGCGTCTGACCGAGTTCGCCCGCCCATGAGCCGATCATTTCCTCGGCGCGCAGGTCACCGCGCTCGATCAGACGCAGCGCATCGAACAGATGACCGCGGAACATGTCAGAGCGGCGGCAATCGTAAGCGAGGGTGACAAGCGATTTGATCGCCTGGTCCTTGCCCTGGCCGGCACCGAAGTCGCTTTCCAGCCCCCAGAACGCGGTGATGACGGAAGCCGGCACGCCGAAATCCTTGTCCTCGCGCGCAAAGGTCGCCTGGTGCTTCTTCATTTGCGCGATTCCGTTCGGAATGCGGCCGCCGGCCAGCATCTTGTCGGAGATTTCCAGGAAATTCTGGGCGAAGAAGCGTTGCCCGCGATCGATATTGATGATGCGCTGATCGAGCACTAGGTACGGCGACGCCGCCGCGATGGTCGATGGTGAAATGCCCTGCGCTGCCGCATCCTTCTTGAAGGTAGCGAGCCATGGCTCGAACGGGGCAGTGTTGCGACAATTCGCTTGGCCGAATGCCGATGTCGGTGCTGCCATCAATACCAGGACCAGCACTGCCCGTGTCGACCGCTTTGTTTGCATGGTCACCGTCCGCATTGGCCTCATTGGCCTCGCCACATTTGCAGCGCTTGCTTCGCGTTTGGCAACAGCGCTTCTTGCTCGTGGAATGGCAACTCGCCTATCTTGATCGAGGGCTCGCCTGAAAAGGCTGATGGGCCCTTATCTGTCGGTGCTTGGTCTTAAAGACGAGCAATTTTCGACAACATCATGACACCGCACCATTTAGGTGGAGATAGGACCATGCGACTTGATTGCGTCATTGCCCTCAGCATTGCCTCGACACTGGCGCTCGCCGGCACGGCGCTGGCACAACAGCCGGCACCATCTCCTGCTCCACCTTCCGGGCCGCCCGCCGATTATGGGGCTCCCATTAGCAACGAGCAGGCAAAAGCCGTCGCGGGTGCCGCCTTTGCCGAGGCCAAGAAGAACAACTGGCGCATGGCGATCGCGATCGTCGGGCCGGCGGGCGAGCTCGTCTATTTCGAGAAGATGGACGGGACTCAGTTGGCGTCGGGGGAAATTTCCCAAGGTAAGGCGCGCACTGCGGTGCTGTTCCGCCGCCCGAGCAAAGCCTTCGCGGACCAGTACGCCGCGGGTAACACCGCGTTCACGACGTTTCCG
>VAZQ01000179.1 GCA_005883115.1 Alphaproteobacteria bacterium
TTCGTTGCTGCGCGACAAAGCAGTGTCGCCGCATGCCTCGCTTCTGCACGAAGGCCTGGCGCGCCTGAAGGCGACCGGCGCCGACGTCGTGCTGATCGATCCGCAATATGCGCCGCGAGTCCTCGCCAAGCCGAATGTGGGCGGCATGGTCTCGCTCATCGCCACGACCGCGAAGGCGGAGAATGTCAGTCTCTTTCATCGCTTCGATCTGATGCGGCACTGGTACGAGACCGAGCACCTGCCATTCGACACCTTCGTCTCGGCGGACGGGCTGCACATGAACGATTGGAGTTACGCCTGCCTCGCCAACGCGCTCGGAATGGCGATCGCCGAGGCCGCGAGCCGGCCCACCGCGACCGCGATCAGGACGCAGCCGGTGCGTTAATCGACCATTTGGGCAGCGCTTTTTCCCGACCCGCATGTACGCGCCCTTGAGGACGCGCTTCTGCTCCCGCATGGAGAGTCGGAGAACAACGGCCTTACGCCGCCTTCAGCGCGGTGAGCAGATCCTCGACCAGGTCGTCCGGATGCTCCAGCCCGCATGAGAGCCGCAGCAGCCCGTCGGTGATGCCGAGCTCGGCGCGGGCGGCCGGCGTGAGGCGCTGATGGGTCGTGGTTGCCGGGTGGGTGATCAAGCTCTTGGCGTCGCCGAGATTGTTGCTGATGCGGACGAGCTTGAGCGCATCCTGGAAGCGGAACGCGGCGGCCTTGCCGCCTTTGATCTCGAAGGCGACGAGCGTCGAGCCCCCACTCATCTGCCGCCGCACAATGTCCGCTTGCGGATGGTCGGGCCGGCCGGGATAGATCAGGCGCGAAATCTTCGGATGCTCGGCCAGGACAACCGAGATGGTCGCGGCTGTGTCGGTCTGCCGGCGCACACGCACGCAAAGCGTCTCCAGGCCTTTGAGCAGGACCCATGCGTTGAACGGCGACAGCGACGGGCCGGTCTGGCGGATCAATGTTGCAACGTGGTCCTGAATGAATTTTTCGGAGGCGAGGATGACACCGCCGAGGCAACGGCCTTGGCCGTCGATATGTTTGGTGGCGGAATAGACCACGCAGTCGGCCCCAAGCTCGAGCGGCCGCTGGAAGAGCGGGGTCGAGAACACGTTGTCGACGACCAGCGTCGCGCCGGCTGCATGCGCGATCTCGGCGATCGCCTTGATGTCGAGTACCTCAAGCGCCGGGTTCGTGGGCGTTTCCAAGAAGAATGTCTTCGTGTTCGGCCGCACGGCCTTGCGCCACTGATCGAGATCGGTGCCCTCGACCAGCGTCGAGGCGACGCCGTAGCGCGGCAGGTGCTCCTCGACCACATAAAGGCAGGAGCCGAACACCGCTTTCGATGAGACGATATGATCGCCGGAGCGCACCTGGCCCATCAGCGCAGTGGTCACTGCTGCCATCCCCGTCGCAGTCGCGCGCGCGGCCTGCGCGCCTTCGAGCGCCGCGATGCGCTGCTCGAACATGGTCACGGTGGGATTGGCGAAGCGGGAGTACTGATAGCCCGGCTCTTCATTCTTGAAGCGCTTTTCCGCGCTTAGGGCGCTCTCATAGACATAGCCCTGGGTGAGGAAGAGTGCCTCCGATGTTTCGCCGAATTGCGAGCGCAGGATCCCGGCATGCACGAGTTCGGTTTCGGGGCGATAGCTTCGCTTGGCGGACGCGGACATCAGGGTCTCCTCTGTCCAACAAAAATCCCGGCCGGAAAAACTCCGCCGGGTCCTACGCGTCCCCGGCCTTTTAGCGATTTGTTTTACGTGGCTGCAAGCCGGCCGGCTCAAATGACCACGGGATAAATGTCCTCTAGCGCGGCGGATGTCTTTCCGTCAAGACAGGCTTCCGTTAGGGTCCCGATCGACCACGGTCGTTCGTGCGCCCCGGCGCTGCTGTGGCGCACTCCGCTTTCGCACTTCACTCCGTTCGTCCCCGCGCAAGCGGGGACCCAGGAGTCACGATCTGTGGCCCCTGGATCTCCCCACTTTCGTGGGGATGAGCGCACGGGGATGAAGCAGTGCGTCAGGCGTCATCGGGGACTGACTTGTCGCTCGCCTTAGCAGTCGACCAAAACGGTATCCTGCCCGACCACATGATCGCGGTTCTCGTTCGCGATGGCGCCATTTTGCGCGGTTATGATCTCGTCCCCGATCAGGTCCAGCCGGCAAGTCTCGATCTCAGGCTCGGCGAAGTGGCATACCGCGTGCGCGCCAGCTTTTTGCCCGGTCCGGACACGACCGTTGCTCAACGTATCGACGAGTTGAAGCTGCACGAGATCGCGCTCGGTGACGGGGCCGTGCTCGAAACCGGTTGCGTCTACATCGTACCGCTGATCGAAAGCCTCGCGCTTCCCGACGACATCGCGGCGGCCGCGAATCCCAAAAGCTCGACCGGCCGGCTCGATGTCTTCACTCGTGTCATCGCCGACGAGACCCGCGGCTTCGACCATGTCGCCGCCGGCTATCACGGACCGCTGTACGCGGAGATCAGCCCGCGCACGTTTCCGGTGCTGGTGCGGGAGGGCTCGCGTCTGTCGCAAATTCGCTTCCGCCACGGCAATGCGCTGCTCGACGGCGAAACCTTGCGCGCGCTGCACGCGCGCGAGCGCTTGGTCGATGACAGCGACGCCGACGTGAGCGAAGGCATCGCCGTGAGCGTCGACCTCTCCGGGCTTGGTCCGGATGGCCTGGTCGGCTACCGCGCCAAGCGCCACACCGGGGTCATCGACGTCGAGCGCCGCGCCGGTTATGACGTCGGTGATTTCTGGGAGCCGATGCGCTCGCGCGGGGAGCGCAGTCTCATTCTCGATCCCGGCGAGTTCTACATCCTCGCCTCGAAAGAGGCGGTGCAGGTGCCGCCCG
>VAZQ01000180.1:0-885 GCA_005883115.1 Alphaproteobacteria bacterium
CTGCGGCCTTTTCCGCTTGCATCATCACGGCGCGCTTGTCGGCGAGCGCAGTCTCTTCCGAAGGGGCAGGTGCCAGTCGCTTGAGTTCCTCCACGGCGTGCCGGAGAAAATCGGCTTCCCGTTGCGCGCGCTCGACTTCGGCGCGATGCGCCGCCACCTCGCCAGCGCGAATACGGCGCTCATGCCAAAGCCTGGCAACCTCCTCTGCCTCCGCTTCGAGGCCGCCAAACGCATCGAGCAGGCGCCGATGCGCGGCCGCATCCACCAGCGCGCGCTCGTCGTGCTGGCCATGGATTTCGACTAGGGCTGCTCCCAGCGCCTTCAGCGTCTGCGCGCTGAGCGGTTGATCATTGGCGAAGGCGCGCGTGCGGCCATCAGCAAATTGCACGCGCCGCAAAATGAGCTCGTCTTCAGCCGGAAGTTCGTTTTGCGCCATCAGCGCGCGCACGGGATGTGCCGGCGGCAGCTCGAACGCGGCCGTCACCTGCCCCTGCTCTGCGCCTTGACGCACCAGCGCAGCGTCGCCGCGCGCCCCGAGCGCAAGCGCGAAGGCGTCGAGCAGGATCGATTTCCCTGCGCCCGTCTCACCCGTGAGCACCGCGAGGCCGGAGGCAAATTCGATATCGAGCCGGTCGATCAGGACGATGTCACGAATCGAGAGCCGGGCCAGCACTGTCCTTGCCTTCCATTTGGCCGCTGAGGCTGCCGGACGCCGCGGAGCTTGCAACCAACGATGAAGCGTACACCGGGGTGGTGATCACAACGGCAGCGGAACTTGGACTTGTTGCGGACAACGCGCCGCAGCAGCCGCAAGTTGGGTGGAGGCCATTTGCGGTGTCAAGCCCGCCGGCCATGGGGGCGAACGGATGCGCCGATCTAGAGTTG
>VAZQ01000180.1:995-2656 GCA_005883115.1 Alphaproteobacteria bacterium
GGGAAATTGTGGCCCAGCACGGCGGCCGATGTCTGTGCCTCCTCGACGATGCCCAGCGCCATGTAGGTCTCCGTGAGCCGCAGCAAGGCCTCCTCGACGTGGCGTGTGCGCTGATACCGCGTCACCACTTGTTTGAAGCGGTTGATCGCGCCGGTGTAGTTGCGGGTATTCAGCAATTGACGCCCGATATCCATCTCCTTGCCGGCCAATTGGTCGCGGGCGATCTCGATCTTGCGCTTGGCGGAGACCGCGTATTCGGAGTTCGGATATTTGCGAACGACCTCTTCGAGAGCCTGCACCGCCTTCTCGGTGCGCTCCTGGTCACGCGAGATTTCCGGCATCTGATCGAAATAGGACGCGCCGATGAGGAACTGCGCATAGGCGGCGTCCGGGCTTCCCGGATGCAACGTGACGTAGCGGCGCGCCGCGCTGATGCAGTCCTCGTAGGCATTCCCTTCGTAATAGGCGAAAGCAGACATGATCAGCGCTTTGCGCGCCCATTCCGAATACGGGTGCTGGCGATCGACCTCTTCGAACTTCTTGGCCGCGCCCTTAGCATCTTTCTTGGTATTCAGAAGATAAAGACCTTCATTGTAGAGCTTATCGGCGGGCTCCTCCGGAGCAATGGTGTCTTTGTCAAACATGCTGCAGGCGCAAAGTGCCACCGCTACGATCAACAAGGCAGCAAGGCGCGTCGCCGCGCGCGCGCAACGCTCCAGCCCTTCAACTGCCAATGAACGCAAAGCCATGATTCGGATGAATCCCGTCCCCGACGCGAGCTTCAACCGCTGCCCTGCCACGCCCCCGCCGTACGACAAAATGGGCCGCCATTCCGCCCGTAATGTGGCAGCCGAAACCGCCTGCGGGACTAGCGTTTACGACCTGTCCGGGGCGAAGGCGGCTACCGGTCGGGAGACCATCTCGGCATGGGCAGCGGCAGGCCGGGGCATCTCCCCTTCCACCCAGGTCCAGGCACTTGCATCCGCCATCAACGCGCACAGCACCGCATGATTGAGCTTGTGACCGCCGCGCACCGAGCGGTAAGTGCCGAGCAAGGGGGCGCCGGCAAGCGCTAGATCGCCGATCGCATCCAACACCTTGTGGCGAACGAATTCGTCGGCGAAGCGCGTGCCCTCCGGGTTGAGAATACGGTTGTCGCTCACCACAACCGTATTTTCCAGTGAAGCGCCGAGCGCGTAGCCGGCGTTCCACAAGCTCGTGACATCGCGCAGGAACCCGAAGGTGCGCGCGCGCGCAATCTCGCGCCGGAATGTCTCCGGCTTCACGCCGACGGCCCAGACTTGGCGGCCGATCAGCGCGTGCTCGAACTCGATCTCTGCTTCCACGCGGAAGCCGCGCGGGTTCGGCCGTATCTCTCCGTAGGCATCACCTTTAGCCACCCGCACCGGCTTGAGCACCTTGATCTGGCGGCGCGGCCGATCGAGCGTCCTGAGACCCACCGCATCGATCGCCGCGACAAAGGGGGCGGCGCTTCCGTCCATGATCGGCGCTTCGGGCCCATCGATTTCGACGATAGCGTTGTCGACGCCGAGCCCGGAGAGCGCCGCCAATGTGTGTTCGGCGGTCGACACGAGCGGGCCAGTGGCATCGCCAAGCACGGTGGCAAATTCGGTGGCTGTCACCGCACTCAGGTCGGCTGG
>VAZQ01000180.1:2687-6753 GCA_005883115.1 Alphaproteobacteria bacterium
CCTCGAGCCGGGTGCGCACGAAGCGCACGCCAGCATCCGCATCGGCCGGGTGCAACGTCAGCGTAACGGGCAAACCGGAATGGACGCCGACCCCGCATAAAACAGCGTGGTCGCGAAGCGTCGTTTGCCTGGCGACTTTCATAACCCCGTCCCAGCCACTCCCCCCGTGGCGCGCCGCAATCGGACGCAGCGGATCAAATTAGACGGGCGACATCGGTCGCATTCCTGCCATCGGTAAGGCTGTACGAAACCCGCGGGCAAGGAGTCCGGCCGCGTAATCCCCCGACGAAAACCCCTGTGACCATGGAACCTTAGTGGGTGTCGGGCGGAAGTCCAACTCACGCTTTTTTACGGACTGTTACCAGCCGGTGGCCTCAATCGTCGCAGCCGCGGCGGGCCGCGAGGGGTGGGCGCGGGGCGTGGTCGTTTCGACGGGGAAATTGGTCGCTTGCGCCTGCGCCATACCGCCTGCAGGGGCGTCAAGAATCAACTTTCGAATTGCGGCGCATAGCGCGGGAGGCGCCGGCAGTCCGAGCGATTCGCGCTGGGACTGCCGAGGCTCTCATTTTCCGGATCAGTTGGCCTGCCGGCGCAGGAACGCAGGGATGTCGAGTTGATCCTCTTCGAGCGGCGGCGGCATGGGCGACTGCCGGGCCAGAGTATCGAGTCCTTGGGCCTGGGGAGATGGCCGCTTCGCATATTCGGAGACCGGCTCGGCGCTGCGCGGCATCTGCGGAGCCGGCATGGCTGGCCGCGGCGGTGGCGCGGCGGCGGGCCGTTCGGCCGGTCGATCGAGCGGGCGCGGAGCCGAAACCGGCCGAACGGGCCTCGTATGGGGAGGCATTTTCTCGGGTCCTTCAAGCTCGTCGCGGCGACCAAGGCCCACGGCAGCAAGGCGCCGCAGCAGGCTGACTTTGCGCTTTTCAGCACTATCGACCTCCGCCTCCCCACGCTTGGCGCGCAGTTCGGCCTGCGCTGGCCGGGGCAACTCGTCGATGCCTGGCATACGGCGCGGCCGGTTGAGCGTGCGTTCCGGGGCTGGCGGGATGAAGGCCCTCGGCGCGGGCGGCGGGTCCGCGGGCAGCGCCATCTGCTCCGGGAACAGCGACGGCTTGGGCGGGATCGGCCGGATCATCACGTCCTCCATCATGGGCAGGACTGCCGCTGCCACCGCCGCCTTGGCAGCAGCCTGGATCGCCTCAGCGTTTTGCGCCGCCGTCGCCGCAGCAGCGGGCGTTGCCAGCGGAGGCGGCCACGCCTCGATGCGCTCGCCGGCGCGTTGCTGCTGATCGACACGCACCCCTTCCGCGCGCAGCTTCTGCGTGAGTTCCGCGATGCGCGCCTCGGGCTCGGTCGCGGTGCGCTGCAGGCCGACGTGATCGATACCCGTAGCGACGACCGAGACACGAATGACGCCCTCCAGACCTTCGTCGAAGGTGGCGCCGACGATGATATTAGCGTCTTGATCGACCTCTTCGCGGATCCGGGTGGCCGCCTCGTCGACCTCGTAGAGCGTCAGGTCCTTGCCGCCGGTGATCGAGATGAGCAGGCCCTTCGCCCCTTTCATCGAGGCATCGTCGATCAACGGATTTGAGATCGCGGCCTCGGCAGCCGAGAGCGCACGCTTCTCGCCCGAGGCTTCCCCGGTGCCCATCATCGCCTTGCCCATTTCCCGCATGACTGCCCGGACATCGGCGAAGTCGAGATTGATCAAACCTTCTTTCACCATCAGATCGGTAATGCAGGCAACGCCCGAATAAAGGACCTGATCGGCCATCGCGAAAGCATCGGCGAAAGTCGTCTTCTCGTTTGCTACTCGGAACAGGTTCTGGTTGGGGATGATGAGCAGCGTGTCGACGACTTTCTGCAGTTCGACGATGCCCTGCTCGGCCACGCGCATTCTGCGCACGCCCTCGAAGTGGAACGGCTTGGTGATGACGCCGACCGTGAGAATGCCGGCGTCTTTCGCACAGCGCGCCACCACGGGCGCGGCGCCTGTGCCGGTGCCGCCCCCCATGCCGGCGGTCACGAAAACCATGTGTGCGCCTTGGAGGTGGTCGCGGATCTCGTCGATCGCCTCCTCTGCCGCGGCCCGCCCGACCTCCGGCTGAGAGCCCGCGCCCAGCCCTTCGGTGACCGCCACGCCCATCTGGATGATTCGTTCCGCCTTGGACATCGTGAGCGCCTGGGCGTCTGTATTGGCGACGACGAAGTCCACGCCCTGCAGCCCGCTCGTGATCATGTTGTTGACGGCGTTGCCGCCGGCACCGCCGGTCCCGAAAACTGTGATCCGCGGCTTAAGCTCACGGACGTCGGGAATCTTCAGATTGATGCTCATGTTTGCCTCTCGTGAGCGGCATCACCGCCGCCGGGTCGGACCGGTCCGCCGCCGGCCGCTTGCGAATGTCGATCGAGTCATCAGAAGCTCTCGCGGAGCCATCGTCCGACCCGTGCGATATAGCCGCCCCCTGTTGCCGAGTGCCGCGTTGCCCGCGGTTCAAAATGCTCAAGATGCGCCGCCTGCGGATAGACCAGCAGTCCCGTCGCCACGGCGAATGCCGCGCCCTTGGCTTCGTCCGGCAGCCCGGCAACGCCGAGCGGCCGTCCTACTCGCACCGGGCGGCGCAAGATTTGCGCGGCAAGCTCGGGAACGCCGGTGAGCTGACTCGCGCCACCGGTCAGGATCACGCGCCCGCGCGGCTCGGCCGCGAACGGCGAGGCCGCCAGGCGATCGCGTGCCATTTCGAGTATCTCCTCGACGCGCGGCTTGATGATGCGGGCGAGGCTTGCGCGCGAAACGAAATGCGGCGCCTCTCGCTCGTCGGTGTCCACCGCAGGCACCGCGATCATGTCGCGTTCATCCGAGGCGCCAGTGAGCACGCTGCCGTACAGCGTTTTGATGCGCTCGGCATCGGCAATGCGGGCATTGAGGCCGCGGGCGAGATCCATGGTCACGTGCCGCCCGCCGAGCGCAAAGCCGTCGGCATGGACGAATCGTGTGCCGGAAAACACGGCAATGGTCGTGGTGCCGGCGCCCATATCGAGTAGGGCGGCGCCGAGTTCGGCTTCATCATCGGCGATCGCGGAGAGTCCAGCCGCATACGCGCTCGTTACCATAGCCTCCACGGCGAGATGGCTGCGCTCAATCGCCAGCATGAGATTGCGCGCCGCAGAAGCGTCCGCAGTCACGACGTGCATGTCGATGCCAAACTCGCGCGCGAGCATGCCGCGCGGATCCTGAATGCCGCGGGCCTGATCGAGGCAATAGCCAATCGGCAGGGAGTGCAACACGGCGCGTCCGGCACGCGCAGAATGCCGGCTGCCGGCAGCGAGCACCCGGGCTATGTCGCGGTCGCCGATGGCGGTCCCGGCGACCTCGATCGACGCCGAGATCAGCTCGCTTGTCGGACGGCCGGCGGAAACCGAGACGACAACCGAGTCGAGCTGCATCTTTGCCGAGCGCTCGGCGAGATCGGCACACTGCCGGATCGCTGCTTCCGCCTCCGCGAGATCGATCACCGTGCCAGCTTTCATGCCGCGGGCGACCGTATGGCCGAATCCCACAACCTCGACGGAGTGGCTGCGCAGGGGCAGTGCCTCTTCCGACGGGTGCGGGCGCAGCCGCCCGATCAGGCAGGCGATCTTGCTCGTTCCCACGTCTAGCGCCGCGACGAGCACCGAGCGGTTCGTCGGCAACGGTTTCATCTTCGGGGTGAGGCCGAACTGGAGGGCGCTCATGCGCTGCCGCCCTTCTTTTTGGTCTTGAGCGCTTCAAGCCGAGCCTGCGCGGCCGCATTCGAGAGACGCACGGTTACGCGATCAGCAAGCCTGAGATCAATCGTCACGATATCCCGTGTGATCAGGTTTTTCTCGCGGTCGAGCGCAACCAGCCGCTCGAGCGCCCCGACCATGTCGGATTCGGGCAGCCGCACGTCGATCCCGTTTTTCAAACGTAGGTTCCAGCGCCTTTCGCCCACCAGCACGGACGCGTGTACGAAGTCGCGCATCGTGGGATAGCGATCGAGCAGGGACAGGAGCTGCTTTGCTTTTTTCTGCGCGCCCTGAC
>VAZQ01000181.1 GCA_005883115.1 Alphaproteobacteria bacterium
GGCGGGAGGGGGGCGTAAGCGGGCTAAAGCGCGACGTTTCTATATGTGACGTCTTATCTCTATATATAGAGTGTCCCCTGGGAGAACCGAGCCAACCAAAGCGCGAACGCTCTCCCCGCTGCTTCGCGGGGCGAGGGATCTCACCGCTCCCGCAGCGTCTCCTGCTTGTATCGCAGCAGCGGGGAGAGCAGATAACTCATGACTGTGCGCTCGCCGGTCTTGATCTCCACCGTCACCGCCATGCCCGGTGAGAGATTGACCACCTTGCCCTCGAGCTGCATCTCCGTGCGGTCGAGCTGACCCGCGCGGCGTAGAGCAATTCCTGGCTTTTCGCCTCGCTCGTGCTATTTTCCGCGCCGATCATCGCGTCGTTCGTCTTCTCCTGCGCCGATTTGTCCCGTGTGATCGTGCCCTCGCTCCGCGAAGCGACGAAAGGCGCAAGACTCGACCAACCATCTCGTGCGTGTGAGGGACGCCACAAGTTGCCCCCACGCTTCACGCCGCCCTCACCCCAACCCTCTGCCCGCTCTGTGCGGCGAGGGAGCCTGCCGCATATTCCTGCACCCTACAGGACGCAGTAGGGTTGGCCCGTGAACGAGAATAATGAGACGTCGCATCGCTGCGCCGGCTCCCGCCCTGCCCGGCCGCTGGTGCTGTGCGCGGGAATGGCCGTGGTCGATTTCATGTTCCGCGTCGACCGCTTCCCATCGCCCAGCACGAAGGCGATGGCGCGCGAATTTTTTGTGACCGGCGGTGGCAATGCCGCCAACGCCACGATCGCGATTACGCGACTCGGTGGGCGCGCGCGCTTCTGCGGCCCCGTCGGCGACGACGAGTTCGGGCAGCGCGTGCTCTACGGTCTGCTCAAGGAGGGCGTTGATATCGGCGGGGCGCAGCACGTCAAGGGTGCGCCCACCTCCGTCTCGGGAATTTTCGTCGATCCTGCCGGCGAGCGACTCTTGACCACGCGCCGCGCGCAGGCGCTCGAAAAAGCCCCTCCGCCCGACGATTGCGCGCGGCTCATCGAAGGGGTCGACGCGCTGCTCGCCGACAATCACTTTCCCGACTTCGTTCTTCCGATCTGCCGCGCGGCGCGCGAGCGCAACCTTCCCGTCGTGCTCGACGTCGACAAGCCCGCGACCGAGGCGGCCGATCCGCTGCTTGCGCTCGCCTCGCACGCGATTTTTTCCGCCGAGGCGTTGCGTGCGGCGGCCGCGATCGGCGATCTCGCCGCTGCGCTCGAGCGCGCGTCCACGTTTTGCCGCGGCTTCGTCGCGGCGACCGATGGCGCCGCCGGCGCGCTCTGGCACGACGGCCACGCGCTGCGGCGGCAAGAGGCCTTCGCGGTTAACGCCGTCGACACGCTTGGCGCGGGCGACGTCTTTCATGCCGCCTTTGTGCTCGCGCTCGCCGAAGGCCGCGCCGAAGCGGAAGCACTTCGCTTCGCCAGCGCCGCAGCCGCGCTTAAATGCGCGCGCTTCGGCGGTATCGTCGGCGCGCCGGCACGCGCCGACGTCGAGCAGTTGCTGATGAAATCATGAGCAGCCTCGCGCGCTGCTACGCGGCGGTGAAAGATGCGTGACATCGACCAGGCCATCATGAGCGAGAGAGGAATGGCGTCGCTGTCACACGAAAAGAGGCCGGTGATGGGGAGAAAACGAAAAATTTCGCATCCTTTTCATTCAAAACTACAACGTCGATAGAACCAAGCAATGGAACTCGCGTCCCGTGCATTGCGGAATCGCATTCGGCTTTGCTAAGAGGGGCAGAACACTTTATGAGGGAACTTTAGCGCCGATGAATGTTGCTCCTGCGCGGACAGGTGCGCCGGAACCAGCGTCGCCGCTATCGCTCGTTACCGAAGTCGCTCCATTGCCCAACGTCGAAATGCCGGTAAAAGCCGATCCTGTGGCAGCGGTGGCATCATCGCCACCTACGCAATCGGCATCGGCTCCACCGGTCAAGCCCGACTATCCCCCGCCGGCCGAGGTGCCGACGCAGGAAGGCCCCGAGGGCCTGCGCTTTGATTTCAATGGCGGCTGCCGCATGCTGCTGCCCGAGAGCGAGCATCCCTGGAAGGTACGCCTGCGCGATCTCGACACCGGCAACGTCCTGTTCGAGACCGAGCTCAAATCGGGCCGCATCAACAGCACCAAGCGCTATTACGTGCACTTCCGCGTCGAGGCCACGCAGCAGGACCAGACGCTGTTCAACCACGACTACGACGCCAGTGGCCGGGAGGTGCTCATCCAGTTTCCAGTCGGCACGCTGGGCGACATCATGGGCTGGTTCCCCTACGCGGTGAAGTTCAAGGAGCGGCATGGCTGCAAGCTCACCTGCGGCATGGCCGAAAAGCTCATTCCGCTGTTCCGCGACGCCTATCCCGACATCACCTTCTGCACACACGACGAAATCAAGCCTGAGATGTATTACGCGACTTACAGCCTGGGCTTGTTCTTTGACGACAAGGAGTGCATCCATCAGCCCTGCGACTTCCGCCATGTCGGGCTGCACCGGACGGCAGGCTACATCCTCGGCGTCGATCCGACCGAAGTGCCGCCGGACATCAAGCTCGCCGACGAGAGTCGGCCGATCCCCGAGCCTTACGTGTGCATCGGAGTGCAGAGCACGACTCAGGCCAAGTACTGGAACAATCCGATGGGTTGGCACGAGATCGTGCGCTTCCTCACGCAGGCGGGCTATCGCGTGATCTGCATCGACCAGAAGGCGGTGCACGGCGCTGGGCTCGTCTGGAACCACATTCCCAATGGCGCCGAGGACCAAACCGGCGAGCGGCCGCTGACCGAGCGGGCTCGTTGGCTCAAGCACGCGGAATTTTTCGTCGGGCTTTCCAGCGGATTGTCGTGGCTCGCCTGGGCGATGCGAACGCCGGTGGTGATGATCTCGGGCTTCACTCACCCGACCAACGAGTTTGCAACCCCATACCGCGTGATCAACTACCACGCCTGCAACGGGTGCTGGAACGATCCGCATCTGCGCTTCGAGCACAAGAACTTTTTGTGGTGCCCGCGCCACAAAGACACCCCACGCCAGTTCGAATGCACGCGGTTGATCACGGTCGACCACGTGAAAGCCACGATCCAGCGCCTGCCGGGCTTCGGTTCGCTCAAGAAAGGCCGCAAAGCCAAGGAGAGCCGTAAAGGCGGCCAGGGGAAGGCCAATAAGGATAAAGAGTCGGGGACAGCCTCACAAGAAAAAGCAAGCACGGGACGCTCTGTCCGCCAAGGAACACCAACGACGTGAAGGCGAAGTCCGCCTGGCTTTACGTAGAGCTGACAGGATCGAGGGTCAAAAGATATCAATCAATCGAGTCCGCGGGCAATGCCTGGCGGACCCCGGTCTCAGGCGGCGGACGCACGATCGAAAAGAAGTGCTCGCGTTGTGCCGGACGAAACGTCGTGAAGGCGCTGGACTCCCCTTCGCGTTTGTGAAATGCAATCCGCAAAGAAACGAACAATCCCGGAGGAGAACACAATCTGGGAGGGTGAATGAGGGTCAAGCACTGTGCGGCTCGCCAAATAGAAGAATTACCGTTCGAGCAGGTTGCAGGCGCAACTTCCAAAAGGGACGCGGTGGTCGAGTTCCAGAGCGTGTTTTGCGCGGGAACCGCTGCTCATCGTTTTTTGGACGGCATGACGGAAGCCGCCCGTCGCTGCCTCCTCGCGCAAATCAATGACCGACTCGAAAACGACGTCACCCCTGTTCTCGTCGCACGCAACGGCAAACAGCAGTTGATCGCGTTCAAAGTCGGCGAATCTGATGTCGGCCACCGTCGGCCCGTCGTGGCTCTCGCGGATCTCAACGAGATTCCTGCCCCCAGTGAGCAGGTGCTGCAACGCGTGTTCGATTTGACGCAGGCCGAGGTCCGCCTGGCGCAAGGTATAGCCCGCGGGGATAGTCTCGAAGAGGTGGCAGCCGGGCTGGGCATCAAAATAAGCACGGCGAGAACCCAGCTGGCGTCGATCTTCACAAAAACGCAAACGCGACGTCAGGCGAAGCTGGTCGCCTTGCTCGGCAGATTGGCCCAGCTTGGAGTTTGACTTCGAGCTGATCCTTTTTGCATCGGCCGTCGCGGCGTCAGGATTGCCGACGCAGCAAATCGGTTTTAAATGGCCATGGGCTCGGGGCGATTCGGGCTGGGGGGGAGCCCACTGCGCTGGCATAAATGCTCCATGCGCGATATTTGCCTGTGAGGTCTAGTACGCAGAGCTGAGTGCCGCGGCGCAAGGTCATGACGCCGACAATAGAGCGCCCGCTCCAAATTGTGAGCTCGGAAAGCCTTGAGCGTGAGCTCAACGTGGTCCGCGCTGCGGCGGCGGATCCGCTCTCAGGGGTATTTGGTCCCCTATCGATGACCTGGCGGGTGAACCGGGAGGCTGCGATCTTCTTGGGCGCTGGCCGCGCGCTCTTGCTGCAGCTCGCGCATCCATGGGTTGCCGCTGCCGTCGAGCAGCACTCCGAGACGTTCGCGAATCCGATCGGCCGATTCCATCGTACCTTCAGCACGGTGTTCACGATGGTCTTCGGCACGCTCGATCAGAGCTTCGACGCAGCTCGCCGCCTGCATCGCCGCCATGCCGCAATCAGCGGCACGTTGCGCTCCGATGCCGGGCCGTTCCTGGTGGGCTCCTCATATTGTGCAAACGAGGTGTCCGCGCTGCGCTGGGTCCACGCGACGCTCTGGGACACGGCGCTTCTCGCCTACGGGCTTGTGCTGCCCGCCCTCACCCGAGAGGCGTGTGAGCGCTACTACGCCGAGAGCCGCCTGTTCGCCGCCTTGTTCGGGATTCCGAAAGAGCGTCTTCCACCGGACTGGATTGGGTTTTGCGCCTACATGGACGCGATGACTGAATCCAGCACATTGACGGTCACCGAGCTGGCACGCCGCATGGCGCATCGGTTGCTTGCTGGGGCGGATAGCTGGCTGCCCATCCCGGGCGCCTATAGGTCGCTGACGGCGGCGTTGCTTCCGCCGCGGTTGAGAGACGCATTCGCCCTCCCCTATGGCAATGGCGAACGAGAGGATGCGCGGCGGTTCACCGCCGGGGTGCGCCTGATCTACCCGTTCTTGCCCGCGCGGCTGCGTCACGTCGGTCCCTACCAGGAGGCCCAACAACGACTTGCCGGCAGGGCAGACCCGGATTTCGTCGCCCAGATGTCCAACCGATTCTGGATGGGTCAAGCCGCGCTCGGGCGCTGGCCGGTGTGAGGCAGTGCCGGTTTAGCATCGTCATTGCCGGGCGTTGACCCGGCAATCCATCCTCTTCGCAAAAACTTCTTACGAAGAAAGATGGACCCGCGGGTCAAGCCCGCGGGTGACCGAAAACACAGCAGCAGCCGCGTCCACCGTCGTTGCCGGGGCATAGCGCGTCGCAAGACGCGTTTCTGCCCGTGGATGACCGGCTGAATAGTCCGCGTTGACTCCGAAGGACCTTGTCCAAAT
>VAZQ01000103.1:0-4993 GCA_005883115.1 Alphaproteobacteria bacterium
GAAGCGAGGCCGCGTAGGCGTTGAAGGGAGACCTTTTTGCCGCTTGCTCCGTTGGGAGCGGCGGCTGGCGTCACCAACGCAACCGCTACTTGACGCTCACGCCACACAGGTAGCCGCTAGCGGTGGCGCTCGAGCGACCAGCTTGGCCAGCCTACAGAGGTTCTGGGCGATCGCCGCAAGCGTGAATTCATCTTGTGCGCCGCGCGGACCACGCAGTCTTAGCCGGCTAAGTCTGAAAATGCGCTTCAAGTGCGCGAACAGCATCTCGACACGCTTGCGGTCGCGTCGAGATTGCTCGAACGCCTTGGTACCGGTGAGTGCGCGAGCGACATCGCGAGCATCCTCGTTGATATCGCGCGGGATCATACGCGCGGGAGTGTTCGGGCAGCACTTGGACTTGAGGGGACACGGGCCGCAATCGCAGGTGCTCGCTATATACCGATACTTGTGCTCGGCGAGAATCCGTCCGGTCGTCTTCAAGCGCTTGCCCATCGGGCAGATGTAGACGTTGCGGTCCTTATCGAACGTGAAGTCTGCCCGTGAGAAGGTGCCGTCCTTGCGCGTCGACATGTCGATAACCGGAATGTGCGGCGCAATCTTCTTTTCGTTGACGATCCAGTTGAGCGTCGGAGCCGATCCGTAGGCGCTATCGGCAGCCAGCCGCGTCGGCTTCAGTCCCAGCCGCTCCTCGGTCCGATCGATCATCGTCTGGGCGGCCCCGACCTCAGCTTGGCGAATGGCGCGCGTGGCTTCGACGTCGACAATCACTCCGCACTTCACATCGACAAGATAGTTATCGGCATAGGCGAAAAACGCCGGTCCGCGCATCGCCCCGGTCCATTGCGCAGCAGGATCAGACGGCGAGATGAACTTCGGCCTGACTTCGCTCGCCGCACCAAATGCGGCGTCATTGAGGGTTGCGAGATACTCCCTCACCGCGCGGCTTGCGGCTTTAGCAGCACACTCCTTGCTCCACTCCGCTCCCGGGATCGAGCGCTGCTTATTCGCGTCCGCCGCAATCA
The DNA here is from genome assembly GCA_005883115.1 of Alphaproteobacteria bacterium. Taxonomy (GTDB): domain Bacteria; phylum Pseudomonadota; class Alphaproteobacteria; order Rhizobiales; family Xanthobacteraceae; genus VAZQ01. The sequence continues at coordinate 1,023 of VAZQ01000103.1, forward strand.
GGCTAGCATCGACTGCAAATCCTTCGCCGCCGACCAGCCCTGCCGCAATGCACGTTTGCACAACATGCTCGAAGAGACGGCGGAAAATGTCGCTGTCGCGAAACCGCTCATTGCGTGCACGCGAGAACGCAGAGTGGTCCGGGACCTTGTCTTCGATTGAAAGCTCACAAAACCAGCGATAAGCGAGGTTTACTTGCACATCGCGGCACAGCGCTCGCTCCGAGCGGATGGCGAACACATAGCCGACAATCAGCATGCGGATCATCAGCTCTGGATCAATCGAGGGCCGACCATTGTTGGGATAATGAGGCGCCAGCTCGGCATGGACCCATGACAGATCGATAACCGCAGCGAGCTTGCAAACTAAGTGATCGTCGGGAACAGCCTCTTCAAGAGAAAACGAATAAAACAGCTGCCCTTGGTCGTGATTGAGCCGCCCCATCATCGCCCGCCTCCGCAGCGAATCGCATCAGAGCAACGGAATCACTGTTCGCGGAAGGCATCAACGACTTTTGCAACAAAATCGGCACATCGCGTCGTCTCACCGCGACGCAGCAATTTGGTCGCTTTCGGCGCGAAGCGGACATTCAGCGAGCCGCTTACAGAACCGGACGTATGAGTACGCGCCCTGGTCTGCGTGGATTGCGGCGGCGGGCCAAGATGGACGGTAGCCGCAAGCGCCGCGCCGTGGAAAGCGCGCAGGCAGCGCGTCTCAATAGACGTCCTGCTGGTAGCGCCCCTTTTTCTTGAGGTCGGCGACGAAGGCGATGGCCTGATCGATCGTGCGCGCGCCGTGCGCGGCGACCAAGTCGACTAGCGCGCGCTCTACATCCTTGCCCATGGTTATGGCGCCGCAGACATAGATATGGGCGCCCTCGGCGATCCACGACCACAACTCGCCGCCGACCTGGCGCATGCGATCCTGGACGTAGAATTTCTCCTCGCCGTCGCGCGACCAGGCCAGCGAAAGACGCGTCAATGCGCCGGCGGCTTTCATTCCGGTCAACTCGTCTTCGTAAAAGAAATCGTAATCATGCCTTTGATGACCGAAGAACAGCCAATTGCGGCCTGGGGCCTTCATCGCCATGCGTTCGTGCAGGAATGCACGGAACGGCGCGATGCCGGTGCCCGGCCCAATCATGATGATCGGCACCGCCGGATCGGCCGGCAGAGCGAACGCTTGCGCCTTCTGAACATAAGCCTTGATCCTCTGCCCCGCTTCGATGCGGTTGGTGAGGAACGTCGAGGCGACGCCTAGGCGGGTGCGCCCGTTGATGTCGTAGTGGACGGCATCCACGGTCAACGCGACGCGACCGGGATTGGTCTTAAGCGAGGAGGCGATCGAATAGAGACGCGGTTGCAATGCGTCCAACGACTCAATGAAGGCCTCGGGGTCGGGACGAATTCCAGGAAACTTCTGAATCGCCGCAAGAACGTCCAGCGTTGCGGCATCGCCATCCGGGTCTTCGCCGGCGGCGAGCGCCTTCGCTTTCTGCCGCCGTTCACCGCCGGTGATGTAGGAGATGAGCTGGAACAGGATGTCGGGCGTCAAGCCGAGCGAAACGCTGTCTTGCAGCACCGCACGCAATGTGCGCCCGCCGATCGGAAAATCCGGTGGGGCATCTATCGCTTTGATCACCGCATCCACGAGCGCGAGGTCATTCGTTGGGTATATCCCGAACGTATCGCCAACGGCGTAGTCCAGGCCCGACCCGTTAAGATCAAACTCGAGATGCCACGTCTGCTTTCCCGAGCCCGGCTTACTCAACCGGGTGCGCGAGTGAATCATCACCTCCACCGGATTGTCACGCGAGCGGCCGCGCTCGGCAGGCATCGCAGCAAGGGCGGGGCGATCTGCAAGGGTCGCGGCGCGCGATGGACTCGTCGTTTCTCCGGCTGGCGGCGCCTCATCGAGCTCCTTATAAAGAGTCTTCAGCGTGCGGGCGGTCTCCTTGCCGCCTGGAACGCAGAGATTGAGCCGCTCCTCCTTCCTCAAGAAGACGACGTTCGAATAGTCCTCGCAGTTGTAGCCGCACTGGCCGCAATCCTGCTGTCCCATCGCCGCCATCATCCGCCACCGCAGCGGCCGGCCCTCGGCAAGTTTCATGCGCTCGACGAGCTGCCAGGGCGCTTGCCCGGCGTCGGCGTCATCGAGTGGCCCTTTTGCCGCGGGGACCAAGCCCGGCATGAGCGCAGCGTTCGCCTCCGGCGAAAGCGCGGAAATGCCCGCATTGCCAAGCTCAAGAAAGCCGGCAAAGAAACCGTTGAGCCAAGTCCGCTGCTCCGGGGTGAAGGGGGCGTTGTCAGGGACCAGGTTGCGTATCGGCGGACGCGTCGGCTGAGTCATTCGACCGCCTCTCGCTCGAACATGGCTTTTAACGAATCGAGGTCGTGGCGGCGGGTAAACGCCGCGAATGTCTCCTTGTCCGAGGCACGATGCGCGAGATAGGCCTTGAGCATGCGCTCAACAGCAGTCGGCGCGTCTTCAGCTTTGACGTCGCGGTGGACCTCCCGCCCCAGGCCCTGATCGGGACCGAAGCCGCCGCCGACATGGATGTGATAGCCCTCGACGGTGTCGCCGTCCTCCGAGACCGGCACCCTGGCCCCGAGCAAGCCGATGTCGCCGATATAGTGCTGGGCGCAGGAATTCGGGCAGCCGGTAAGGTGGATGTTGACCGGGACGTCAAGTTGCAAACGCGTTTCGCACCAGTGAGCGATGTCCTCGGCGTGGCGCTTGGTGTTGGAAAGGGCGAGACGGCAACCGACATTGCCGGTACAGGCGACGAGACCGGCGCGAATCGACGTCGCCTTTGTCGAAAGACCTAGCTCTGCGATCGCCGCTTCGGCCGAGCCGATACGCTGCGTCGGAATGCCCGAGATCAGCAGGTTCTGCCAGACTGTGAGCCGGATGTCTCCGTCGCCAAAATTGCGCGCGACTGCCGCCAAGCCGCGCATCTGCTCGCCCGTGAGCTTGCCGACCGGGAGCACCACGCCGATCCAGTTCAGGTCGGGCTGCTTCTGCGGATGTGCGCCTACATGCGCCGTGCGGTCGAAGGCTGGTCGCGGTGCGATGGCTTCAGCGGGAGCGCGCATGAGCTTGCAGCCGAGCTTTTCCTCCATCGCGCTTAGAAACTTGTCGATGCCCCATGCATCGATCACGTATTTGAGGCGCGCCTTGGCGCGGTTGGTGCGGTCGCCGTGGTCGATGAAGACGCGTACCACCGCGTCGGCAACTTTCGTCGCCTCGGCGGGCTTCACCACCACGCCGGTTCCGTGCCCGAAGGTCTGGTGTCCGGTGATGCCGCCGAGGAGCAACCGGAACCAGACGCCCGGCTCGACGCCGAAGCCATCCTTCACTTCGACCGCCTGAAAGCCGATGTCGTTGGTGTCTTCGAGCACCGGAATGACACCGGCGCCGTCGAAGCCGACGTTGAACTTCCGTGGAATGCCGTAGAGCGAGCGGTCGTTAAGGATGTGGAAGTGCCATTCGCGAGCATAGGGCCGCGTGTCGATGAGCTCCTGCGGGTCGATGCCGGCGGTCGGCGTCCCGGTGACATTGCGGATGTTGTCGGCGCCCGATCCGCGCGAACACAGCCCCAGGTCCTGAATCGCCTCGATCAGGGCGACCGCGTTCTTAGGCTCGACCTCGCGCAGCTGCAGATTGGCGCGCGTCGTCACGTGCGAATACCCGGCGGCGTATCGCTCGGCGAGTTCGCCGACGCCCGCGAACTGCCAATGCTTGAGAATGCCGTTGGGAATGCGCAGGCGGCACATGTATGCTGTTTGGTTGGGGGCGCAGTAGAACAAGCCGTAGAAGCGCCAGCGGAAATTGTCGTCAGCCTTCGGCGGCTCGTTGTTGGCGGCTTGCGCCTTCAGCCGCGCGTAGCCATCGAACGGATGCAGCTCCCGCTTGAACTTTTCCGGATCGGAAAGTTTTTTGCCTTCTTTGAGGAAGCGCTCCTGCGCGCGCA
>VAZQ01000103.1:5057-6000 GCA_005883115.1 Alphaproteobacteria bacterium
ACTGCGCGGGCCGCGCGCGCGATCTGCAACCCCGACATGAAGCCTTCTAGATAGCGCTTCTGTTCGGGATCGAATTCTGCGGATGTCGCCTCTGAGCGTGACTCAGGCATGAGTTTAGCGGCTCCTTGGCCTCCCGCCGCGCTGCCTATTCAGCAGGAACCTGCGTGGCCATGGGCACCGGCGAGGCCTCGGAGGTCGGCCGTGGCTTGTAAGTGAGATAGATGGCAAGCCCGGTGAAAACGAAGCCGCCGACGATGTTGCCGAGCGTCACCGGAATCTGGTTCCACAGCCACCACTCGCTCAACGTGACCTTGGCGCCGAGCAACATGCCGGTCGGAATGATGAACATGTTGACGACGGCGTGCTCAAATCCCAGCGCGAAGAATGTGAAGATCGGCAGCCAGGTTGCGGCGATCTTTCCGACCGTCGAGGTGGACGTCATCGCCATCACGACGCCAAGACAAACCAGCCAGTTGCAGAGGATAGTCACGAAGCCGGCGACACCGAATGCGGCGTAACCAGTCGTCTTTGCCTCGGCGATCGAGATGATGCGCGCCGCGACGCCGGTCGGCTCGACCGAGCCCATGTTGGTCAGCGCAATGGCGAGAAGCGTGCCATAGGCGACACTGCCGATCAGATTAGCGAAGAAGACCCACGTCCAATTGGTCACCACCGCCGTGCCGGTAGCGCCCCGATCGAGCCAAGGTAATGGCAGGAGTGCAAAACTCCCGGTGACCAGCTCGAGGCTGAGCAAAACGATGATGATCAGCCCGACCGGGAAGATCAGGGCTCCGACAAGAGGCTGGCCGGTGGAGACGGCGCCGGTAAACGCAAGGCTGGTGGCAACACCGAGAATGGCGCCTGAGAGCGCGCCGCGGATCATGAGATCATAGGTCGGCAGCGCGAGCTTGCGCCGCGCTGTTTCGACCATGGCTGCTGCGAC
>VAZQ01000104.1 GCA_005883115.1 Alphaproteobacteria bacterium
CGAGGTCGGAGAGCTTGGGCTCTTTTCCCTGGGGTTGCCGGTCGTCGTAACTCGGTAATTGCGGGGACGCGACAAGCGTGCATTGCCTTCGTTGAGCAGCCGCGCCGCGCCGAAACGTTCGAGGAAAGGACTTCACATGTCCGATGACATCGTTGCCGCCCATCTCGCCGCCGCATTAATACAGGCTGGTAGTCAGAAACTGGACGCCATGACTCGTCTGTAACGAGCAGCGCGCTGTGCTGAGCGTGCAACTGCGAGAGAGCAAGTAACAAGGCCTTTCTATGCCGCCTCGAACAGCTCCGCTAATTTTTTGCGCGCATAGAACATACGCGTCTTGACCGTGGCCGCGGCGACCCCGACTATCTCGGCAACCTCCCTGACCGATTTGCCGTGATAGTAAACAAGGTCGATGACCTCGCCGTGCTCGGGCGAGAGCCTGGCCAAGGAGTGGCGCACCAGTTCTGCCTGGTTCTTTTTGTGCAGCACGAGCTCGGGATTGTCCGCTGGATCTGCTATGATTACTGAGACCTCCTCGTCCAATTCCGCATCGATCCTGCGGCGTCGCGCGGAGAGCGTCTTGTAGCGCGCGATCGCCAATAGCCAGGTAGAAACTGATGAGCGCGCCTCGAACTTCGCGGCCTGGCGCCAGACGTCGAGAAACACGTCGCTCAAGAGGTCTTCGGCCAAGGCCTCGTCGCCTACGAGGCGCAGTAGCCAGCGGTACAGCGCAACTCGATGGCGCACAAAAAGGGTTTGCATGGCGAGCTGATCGCCGCCTGCGATCCGCCTGATCAGCACTTCGTCCGAGGCAATTTCCCGTGCCGCGGCATGCTCAGGCCGCGCGGCGGCCGATCCCGTCCGGATAAAGGCGACAGTCATGGCTATCCCCTATAATCACGCCCCGGCGAACCAGGTATAGTGATGGCGCCTCCCCCGTAAGAAAAAGTGCTGCCGGTGATCAGGCTAAGCCCGATGGCCGTGTCGCGTCTGTATAAAATTGCTCACTGCAATCAGTCCGTGTCGTCTGGCGCGCCGGCTCGGCGTCGAGAGCCTCCGATTAGAGGCGAAAAATCAATAATGACAGGCCCATGAAAGCGGCAGCCTGATCAAAACTGCTCACATCGCTAGATTTATCGTCGCGGCACGCCTAATCGTGCAGGACCATCCCGATGATGCCGCTGTTTCGGCTCTCGCCTGGCGACATCGCGAGGCGGCCCCTCGCCCTGTGATGTGCCGCGCGGCCCGTGTTGCGGCGAGCGCTATCGCAGCAAAACCGACACGACTGAGCGAATGTGAGCTATTTTGCTCAGACTCCGAACGGATAAAGGCGTAAGCAAATAATAATCGATACGCGATCGCAACGCGTTTCGGTTTTCAATTCAATTTGCTGAACCGGAACCTGTCCGGGTGTCCGTGGTCTCGCTCCGAAACATGTCGGGCGAAAGGAAATAACATGCAATTACCTTCAATGCTGCAAGGCGAATCGCTGAAGCGTCTGCTGCAAGGCGCAGCCGCCGGTGCCATCGCAACCATGTTTGTTGGCTTTTACTGGGGCGGCTGGTCGCTCGGCAGCACCGCTGACAAGATGGCAAAAGAGCGCTCAGAGCTGGCGGTCGTAGCCGCGCTGGCACCCGTGTGCGCCGACAAATTCCGCGCACTGCCGGACGCGGAGGCGAAGCAAGTCGCGCTTTCGAAGGTCGAATCATGGAAGCGTCGGGACGAATTCCCCAAAGAGTTCGTGACCCTCCCGGGTGAATCGTACCCGAGTTCCGCTCTTGTGGACGCGTGCTACACGCTGCTGCTTGCGCCGAAATCAGCCGCGCTCAAATAAGATAGGCGCATATTCGCCGACTAGGATGTTTGCGAGATGTGGCCCTATCTCCACGTGTTGGTCCCTCTATGCACCGTCGCGTTAGCCAGCGCGCTGTGTATTGGCGTCATGTCATTCATCTTAGGACACTCAAAGCCTCAGGCATAAGCCCATGGTATTCATGCCAAACAGATCGACTCCAGACTATTGGTTCGAAAAGGCGGAACAGTGTTTTCGGCGCTCTCGGATCGATTCGAATGCGCGAGTCAAACTTGACGCCCTGGGCAATGTTTTCATGGTCAAGGCAGTTGAACTCGATACAAAACTTCAGAAACTTGCAAAGGCAACTACACCGCTTCTTCCCCCCGCACGGGCGTGACGACTATGGACAAGCTGCATTTTGACCGCACGGACTATTCAGTTGTTGTGAAGAACAGGGCACCGCCTCCGAGCTCCTGGAAGTGGGAGATTTATCGTGCCGGGAGATCAAGCCCGGTAAAGCAATCATCGGTCTTTTTTCACACCATGGTGACCGCCAATCGGGCAGGAAAAGAGGCGCTCAAGCAGCTATTGGGCAAGCTCCGATAAAAACTATGCCGCGTCAGGATGTGACATGACGCCGGGAGCCGGGAGCGCTGCTGTGCGGTGAATCAAGGGCCACTACGTTTCCGCCGAAAGGGCATCACGTGGCTACGAAAGAGCGGCTGGCAGCTATGGCGGCCTCCCTTTGCGCCGTGTGCTCAGGGGTGATGGTAGTCAAGCTCGTGGTGCCGGACCCACGCGACAGGGCGTTGGAGCTTCGCACCTATGTGTGCGCCGAGTGTGGCCATAGTCGAACGTACAGCGTAGACGGCGGTGAACGCTGATGGCGATTTTGCTCAAACGCCGCTGACTAGTCCGTTGGAGAAGCTACATCGGCGGAAGAACGGCGCGCGTCAGACGGCGCGCGTCAGGGTGCAACCGGCAAGGGAACGCCGGGGCCACCGCATAATAGAGAAGTCGTCGCGCTGGCAGGTGCAGGACTTCGG
>VAZQ01000105.1 GCA_005883115.1 Alphaproteobacteria bacterium
TTGCCGCGCAGCAGACGCACCATTGCGTTCCGCCCGGGACCATAAATGCCGCCGAGTCGCAGGATCGCAACCGGCAGGTTTCGCCGCGCGCCGAGTGCCTGCCACTCGAGCTCCGCATCGATCCGCGGTCGACCCCGGCGCGCAAACGCGGGAAGCGTGCGCACCGTCTCGTCGATCCATGCGCCGCCACTATCCCCGTAGACTCCGAGCGTGGACAGATAGACGACGGACTTAAGCCGAGGCGCTAGCGCGATCTCATGTCCAAGCACGGCGAGCACGGGATCGCGGCCTTCAGTGGGTGCCGCCGATACGAGCAGCGCATCGGCATCGGAGATCGCGACCTTGAGCTCGCGCGGTGCCAGCGCGCCCCCGAACAGCAGCATCTCGGGGGCCCTGCCTGCGAGACGTTCTTGCCCGAGCATGGCCGCTTGTTCCGCGCTGCGCGTCGTTCCAACGATGCGCTCGAAACGCGCGCCGAATTCGCGCAGATAATGTCGGGCGCAGTAGCCAAGCCCGATGCAAACGAGCGTGGTCATCAGGCGGCCGCCTGCAGCGCTGCCGTCCATTCCTCCGCCACCAACGGCTCGTCGTGCTGCGTGCGGCGCTGCGTCGCTATCGTCGTGAGTTGCTCGGCGGCCAAGAGGCGGCCCAGCGCCCAGACGGCAGCGCCACGCACGAGTGCGGAGGAATCGTCCAACAGCCGGATAGCCTCGGGCGCAAGCGCCGCATCGCCGGAGTTGCCGATCGCGATCAGCACGTTGCGGACGAAGCGATCGCGGCCGGTGCGCTTGATCGGCGATTTCGAAAACAGCTTGCGGAACGCGGCATCGTCGAGGCGGGCGAGATCGGCGAGGCGAGGCGCGGTCAATTCCTGACGGGCCGCGAGCTTGCTCTCGCGGCCGGCCTGCGCGAATTTGTTCCAAGGGCATACCGCCAGACAATCATCGCAGCCGAAGATGCGATTGCCGATTGCGGAGCGGAATTCGCGAGGAATCGGGCCCTTGTGCTCGATAGTGAGGTAGGAGATGCAGCGGCGCGCATCGAGTCTATAGGGCGCGGGGAATGCCGCGGTCGGGCAGACGTCGAGGCAAGCCTGGCAGGTGCCGCAATGGTCGCTCTCGGGGGCGTCCGGCGGTAAGTCAAGCGTCGTGAAGATCGCGCCGAGAAACAACCACGACCCGAATTGGCGCGAAACCAAATTCGTGTGTTTGCCCTGCCAGCCGATACCGGCGGAAGCAGCGAGCGGCTTCTCCATGAGCGCCGCGGTATCGACAAAAATTCTCGCGTCGCCGCCGGCTTGCATGGAAAGCCAGCGCGCCAGCGCCTTGAGTTTTGGCTTGATGATCTCGTGGTAATCCTCGCCTCGCGCGTAAACCGAAATGGCGCCGCGGTCGCGGCTGCGCAAGATTTTCAGCGGATCGGCGTGGGGGCCGTAGTTGAGTCCGAGCATGATGACTGAGCGTACCTGCGGCCAGAGCGGGCGCGGGTTCCCGCGCCGTGTCGCGGTTGTCTGCATCCAAGCCATCTCGCCATGGGCCCCAGCCGATCCAGCGCCTGCGGGATCGAGTCCGGCTGTGCGATGCCGACGATGTCAAAGCCGCGCTCGACGGCCGCGCGCACAAGTGCGGCCTTGAGCGCCGAGGCATCGCTCAGAAGTCGAGGTCGGCGTAGGTCTGCGACGGCGGGATCCCGGCCAGCGTCTCGGCCAGGATCGGGCGGAACGACGGGCGCGACTTTATCTGCGCGTACCAGATCTTCGCGGCTTCGTCTTCGTTCCATGGCACGTCGCCCAGGTAATCGGCGGCCGATATATGCGCGGCTGCAGCGAGATCTGCGTAACTTAGCCGCGGGCCCGCCAGCCAGTCGCGTGTGCGCACCAGCCAGCCGATATACGCCAAATGATACCGCATGTTGTGGCGCGCCGCTCGGATCACCTCGGTATCGGGTGAGCCGCCGCCGGCGCTTGCCGGCATCTGCCGCTTATATAGGCGCTCCATGGTCAGCGGCCCGCTGACCTCCGCAAAAAATTTGTCGTTAAACCAGCTCATGAGTCGACGTACTTCGACGCGCAAGCCCGGTTCACGCGGCAGCAGACGCTGCTCGCCGAGTTCGGCGCCTCTCGTCTCATCCAGATACTCGGCGATGATGGACGCCCCGGGAACCGCCGGACGACCCTCTTCCACCGCCACCGGAGTCGTGCAGGCCGGATTGAGTACAAGGAACTCCTCGCGGCGCTCCCACACGCGCTCCTCGACCGGTCTCGCTGCGATGCCGTATTCGCCGAGTGCAAGCCGTACGAACCGGGAATGCGGGCAGAACGGGTGATGGAATAGCGTGAGCATGCGGCCGTACTGATTGCGGCGATCTTGGGGCCCGCGTGGCGCGGCGCTGGTCACGTTAAGTCGCTTTCGATCCATTTGGTAGGATGAGCAGCGCGCAACCTGTGCAATGTTCGCCTTTTCCCGTTGCTCCAAGGTTAATGATGCGGGAAAAGGGCGTCTTCCGCACCTTCGGCGGCCGCTGCTGCGCCGCCACTTTCTCCTGTTCGCGGAGCCATCATGTTGATCGAACTGTTCAAGGCGTTCGTGCTCGGCGTGGTCGAGGGATTGACCGAGTTCCTGCCGGTCTCCTCGACCGGTCATCTGCTATTGGTCCAGCGGTTTTTCGGTTTCGACGACGCGGATTTCGGCAAGACATTCGCAGTCCTCATCCAATTCGGCGCAATCCTTGCGCTGTTGTCGATCTATTTCTTCCGCATCTGGCGAATTGCTGCCGGCATGTTCAGCGATCCCGCAGCGCGGCGCTTCGTCATCGGAGTGCTGATTGCTTTCTTGCCGGCAGCGGTGGTCGGCGCGCTCGCGCACGACGTTATCAAATCGGTGCTGTTCAATGTGTGGATCGTCTGTTTCACCCTGATCGTGGGTGGTGCGATTCTGTTGTGGGTTGATCGGCTGGATCTCGATACGCGGTACTATGAGGCCACCAAGTTTTCTCTGCCGATGTATTTCGGAATCGGCTTGGCGCAGTGCCTATCCATGATACCCGGAGTCTCCCGCTCGGGAGCGACCATTGTAGCCGCCATGCTGCTGGGGGCCGACCGGCGCTCGGCAGCGGAATTCTCGTTCTGGCTCGCCATGCCGACGATGGCGGGCGCGTTCGCCTATGATCTGCTCAAGAGCCGCGGGCAGCTGAGCATGGACAATTCGATCCTCGTGGCGTTCGGATTCGCAGTGTCGTTCGTGTGCGCCTGGATCGTGGTGAAGACATTTCTCGACTATGTACAGCACCACGGCTTTGCTGTGTTTGCCTGGTGGCGCGTCGTCGTCGGCGCGCTCGGGCTGGTCGCGCTGGCGGTGGGGTACTGAGCGTTTGTCTTCGCGCTCAATAGAGTGGCGCGAACGACGCTCGTTTCGGTTCGAGCTGCATTCCTCCGGCGGCCGCTCGCTAAGCGCGGTTAGCGAGGGTGCCGATCACCGGCCGCTGCCCCGCTAAATTGGCCGCTCTTGCGGAACCGCCACAGGTAAGAGGGGACGACGGCAGCCATGGCGAGGGGCTCGATGCCGAATGCGTCGAGGGTGCGCCCTTCGCGCCTGGCGGCCTCAGAGACGACGGCGTCGCGCCGTAGCAGCTCGACCTGATCGGGCGTCAATAGCGGCTTGGGCAACAACTGAAGCAAGCCGGCCTGGAATTTGGCGAACGCGAACGGGATCGGCACCAATAAACGGCGCCGCTCTATGACCGAGAGCATGAACTGCATCAGTTCCTTGAAGCTGCGCACTTGCGGTCCGCCGAGCTCGTAAACTTCGCCATCTCTGGAGCGCCCTTCGATGGCAGCGACAATCGCGCTGGCGACATCGCCGGCAAACACGGGTTGGAACCGGGTTTGGCCGCCGCCGACGAGGGGAAGAGCCGGGGAGACACGCGCAATTGCTGCAAACCTGTTGAAGAAGTCGTCTTCGGGGCCGAACAGGACCGAGGGCCGCAAGATGACCGCCGACGGCACAGCGCTGAGCACCAGTTTTTCGCCCAGCGCCTT
>VAZQ01000106.1 GCA_005883115.1 Alphaproteobacteria bacterium
CGCGCGCCAACGCGCTGGGCCGGGGATCGAGAGCCGCCAGCGGGGGAGGCAACGAGCGCCCGCAACGGCAAAACACCACGATACAATTTCATGATGATTCGAATCGGTACTTCCGAGCGCAACGGCACATTCTATACACAGGGCCGTGCGCTCGAGGCGTTGTTGCAAGGACGCACCGCACTGGGCGCCATCGAAGTTTTGGAATCGCGCGCCGCCAGCATCGAAAACGCCAATCGGCTGTACGCCGGCGAAATCGAATTCGGTTTTATGGCCTCGAACTGGATCGGCCGCGCCAAAAACGGCGACGCCCCATTTCAGCGCTCCATCGACCTTGCCATGGCGGCCCCGATGAATGCGGGTCCGTTGTTCTTCATTGCGCGCGCAGACTCGCCGATCCGGTCATTCTCCGATCTGCGGGGTCGGCGGATTGCGATAGGCTCGCGCACGAGCGGGATGGTGCAACATGCCCATGGCTTGTTTGCCGCGCTCGGCATGAGCTTCTCCGATTTTTCGCCGGTCTATCTGGATTTTGCAGCCGGCGCCGAGGCTCTGGTCGCGGGCGATATCGATGCTCAATTCCAATGTCCCATCCCCAACGCAGTCATGACCGAACTTGCTCAACGCATCGCGCTGCGGGTGCTGCCGTACCAGCCCGGCGAACTGGAAGCGGTGATGAACGCGGTGCCCTATTATCGCCGCACCGTGATGCGTGCGGGCGCGATCCGCGGCCTCGAGGCTGAGGTGGCGCAGATCGCGGTCCTCAACGTGCTGGTCACGCACGAGCGCGTAGCTGAGGCGATCGTGCATGAGGCGGTCGAGGGCATTGCCACGAGCTGCGCCGAGCTTGCGCGTCTCAATCCGCGCTTCGCCGGGATGGAGGAGTTATTCGAGCCGCTGCGGTCGCAGGGTCGAGCTGCGCTCGAATTCGGCGGTGTGCCGCTGCATCCGGGCGCCCTGCGCGCGTATCGGGAGGTCGGCCTGCTGACCTGAGCGGCGGCTGTGTGCGTCGCAATTACTGCGGTTCGATGCCAGCTTCCTTGATCACCTTGCTCCACAAGGCGGTTTCTTCGGCAAAGAAGCGGCTGGTCTCGCCAGGCGCGCTTGCGCCGGGCTCGAGCGACATCTTATGCAGCATTTCGCCGACCTCCGTGCCGTGGAGAATCTCGACCACATCGCGGTTGATTTTTTCCGCCAATGCGGCGGGTGTTGCCGGCGGCGCGACCAGTCCGAACCAGGTGATCGACTTGAACTCGGGCAGCCCCGCCTCGGAAATCGTCGGAACTTCGGCGACGACGGCTGCGCGTTTGAGATCGGCGACTCCCAACAGCTTGACCTTCCCGTCGCGGTAGAGCGGTACGGAGGTCGCGAGAGTATCGAAAAACATATCGACATGACCGGCAACCACGTCGGTAAGCGCGGGCTGCGCGCCGCGGTAGGGCACGTGCACCATTTTGATGCCAGCGCGCACTTCGAGCTGTGCGGCCGACAAATGTGCGGTCGAGCCTATGCCCTGCGAGGCGTACGAGAGCTTGCCTGGCTCTGCCGTAATCGATGAGCTCCTTCAACGTGGTCGCCGCAAGATCGTTGCGGACCACCAGTACGTTGGGAATTTTCGCCAACATCGTGATCGGAACGAACTTTGTCGGCTCGTAGCCGGGATCACGATAGAGCAGGTGATTGAACGAGAGCGGGGAGGGTGGTGCGATGAGTAGCGTATAGCCGTCCGGCATAGCGCGCGCGACGCTCAGCGCGCCGATATTCATGGCGCCGCCGGGAATGTTCTCCACGATGGTCGGCTTGGCCCATTTTTGGCTGAGCTGGTCGGCCACGAGGCGCGCGAGCGCGTCGGTGGTCGAACCCGCGACGGCCGGCACCACAATTTTGACCGTTCGCGCCGGATAGGACTCTTGTGCCGGGCTGGGCGCCGACCAGAGTGCAACGCTGGCCGCGGCCGTGAGCGCGATCACAGCGGCAAAGCACGACATCTCCTCCTCCAGTCGTTGCTCAGCGTCGGGTCATGATAGCTTATTGGCGACGGCTGAGTAAAAACGAGACTTCGTGTAAAAAAGGACAAATCGGAATGGAGCAAGCCATGCCTTACACGCTGGATCAATTCTGCACGGAAATCCGCGGGCTCCTCAAAACCGAGCCGTTGTCGAATGCGCTGGGGCACATCGCGGATGGGCTCGGGCGGCTTCTATCCAATCCCGGCTTCGTTGCCGAGACGTTCAGCGACGATATGCCGCCGGGCCGGCGCATCCTGCACCACGATCCCGAGACCGATTTTTACGTGCTGGCGCACGTGCAGGAGGGCAACAAGACCGGAAAGCCGCACAGCCACGGCTCATCATGGGCAATTTACGGCAATGCGCGGGAATATACCGAAATGACCGAATGGCGCCGCACCAATCCGGAAAGCGAGCAGCACGCTGTCCTCCAACCGGTGAGCAAGTATCGGCTCGGGCCGGGCGAGACGAAAGCCTATGGCCCCGGCGTGATCCATTCGACCGCGCACCGCAAGAAGGCGTGGGTGATCCGCGTCACCGGTACCGATCTCGACGTGCTCCCGCGCTATCATTTCGGCAAGCACGATCGCCTGCTCGCGCAGGCCTGAGTAAGCCTCGGCCAGCACTCTAGCTACTTGTGTTCCGTGATCGCGTTGTAGTGTGCGATCACGTCTTTCGGCGTGGCGGCGGTGCGTGCCAGCAACGTCAAGATATCATCGCCCTCGACCGGGCTCATGTCGATGCCGAGCTTCTCAGCCTCCTCGAGAAAGCCTTTGTCTCGGCACATTGTCGCGAACGCTGCCTGCAGCATTCTCGCGCGATCCCGCGGAATATCGGGGGGCGCCGCGAACGGCAGCGCCATGAAGAATGGTAGCTCTGCGAATTCGATGAGCCCGAGCGCGCCGGGATCGTCGGTGAGCTCGCGTGCAATCGGCATATTCGGAAACTCCGGATGGCGCCGTGCGCGGCCGAAGGCCATGAGCGGCCGGAACGCTCCTTTTGCCCAGAGATCGCGCTGGCCGGTGCGCACCGAGCTCAAGCCCACCATTTGCCCGTCGAGCTCGCCGCGCTGCATCGCTAGAAACAGCGGCGCCGCCCCGGTGTAGCCGCGCACCACGGTCAGGTTGAGCCCGAGCGCCTCCTTGGCGATCAGCGCGAAGATGAGATTGCTCGACGCCGCATTATCGGCGCCGAGCACCACGCGCATGCCGGGCGCCTTGAGGTCGGCAACGCTCCTGGCCGGATGGTTCGCGTTGACAAGCATGAGATACGCGTCGGCGGCGTAGGAGGACAAGCTGCCGAGCCAGGTGAACTTCGCCGGATCGAACTGCGCATTGGGATTGCCCTGGATGGCGAGTTGCGGAACGGCGCGCTCGAGTTTGGCGAGAACCGAACCGTCCTTGTCCGAATTGAAATAGAGGCGGTTGGCCGTGACGAGCCCGCCGCCGCCGGGGTTGTTCTGCACGATGATGGTCGGGTTACCGGCAATGAATCGAGAGAGATGTCGCGCCACGAGGCGCGCAGAAATGTCATTGATGCCTCCCGGCGACGCGCCCACGAGCATCGTGACGGTGCGGCCGCTATAGAACGACTCGGCCGGCTGTGCCGCAGCTTGCCACCCCGCCCCCAGCTCGCAACAGAGGCCGCAGATAAGAAAGAGGATCGCCGCGCGGGTCACGAATATGGCCCCTGGTTATGGCAAGGCGGCGAGCAGATAGCCGAAGCCGTCCCGCGGCTCGCGCACGTGCAGCCGCTTCTGAATTTCCCAAACCCGCGCCGTCACTGGATGCACGACCGGCACCTGTAGGTCCCGCTCGAGCGTCTCGATGATATCAAGCGTTCGCCAGCCGGAGCCGAGCATGTAAATCGCGTCGGCGCCTTTGACCGCGAGGAAATGGCGCTTGATGTGAGCGTAGACGCGGTAGCTCGACAGGTTCTGCACTTCGTTGAAGGGCACGTCGATGCCTGCCATGTCACGCACGGTGAAGCCGGCCTCGCGGAAATATTTGGCGAAGATCGCATTGAGCTTGGGTGGGAAATAGGTGGCGCCCACGATGCTCTTGGCCTTGAGCGTCTTGAGTGCGTTTACGTGGTTCTGCGCCACGCTCATGATCGGAACCTTGTATTTCTTCTCCCAAGCCGTGACGATCTCGGCTTCGCGCTTACGGCCTTGCACCATGAATGGGGGCGCGCCGTGCGGATGAATGAGATCGCAGCCGCATTCGGCGAGTTCGGCAATGCGCTCCTCGTATGCCGGCATGATCGCCGCGAACTCGTCTTCCGTGCCGCGGCGAATGTTGAGGAATAACGGGATGAGCCCGATGCCTTCGGGGAGCAAACGGATCACTTCCTCCGTCACTCCCGGCCGCATGGTCGGATTGATCATGCCCACGACGCCGCGCCAGCTGGAGAAGCCCATCACGGATTTCCTTGTCGGCTAAACCCGAACTTGGCGAGGCAGCACCGCTTACGCGTTGTAATCCTTCTTCGCCCCGGCGGCCGAGACATATCCCTCGGTCATATCTCGGGCAAGCGCAGCGCCATCGCGTTGGCGTGGGTCGCCATAGCCGCCGCCGCCCGCGCTTTGCAGCAGAAAGCGTTCGCCCGCTTGCATCTCATAGCGTCCCGAAGGCATCGCGGCCTCTTGCGCGGTGCCGAGTCTGACGACGAAGCGTGCCCCGCACCCCGCCTTGCCGCCCGCGAGCCCGGTGGGTGGAAAGCGGCTCTTGTCGTAGCGGCGAATCACCGTCGCATTCTGCAAAAGCTCATATTCGCGCAGCAGGCTCAATCCGCCGCGCCATTGACCCGCGCCACCGGTGTCCGGGACGAGCTCGAAGCGGGAAATTCGGCAGGGAAACTCGGTTTCGAGAATTTCGATCGGGGTGATGTGAAGGTTGCTCAGATGCGTGGCGGTGGCGCAGGCGCCGTCGTGTCCCATGCCACCGCCATAGGCCGAGCCCATGATCTCGTATTGCATTGTCGATTGTCCGGACCGGCCCTTGGCCCAGGCGACCGTTAGGGCGCTCGACGAGCCGGCATTGGCGATCGCGCGCGCGGGATGAAACCGGCCAAGCGCCTCGAGAATAACGTCCACCAGCTTGAGATTGACCATCTGATAGTTGGACACGGGCGCCGGCGGCTCCGCATTGGTGACGGTGCGCGGCGCATATGTGAGCCGCACCACGTCGCGCATACCATCGTTGAAGTGCAGGTTCGGCCCGAGACAACCGATGAGCGCATAGAACACGCAGGCCTCGACCATCGATGGCCGCAGGTTCACCGGGCCGCGAGCCTGCGGATCGCTATTAGAGAAATCGAAGCTCGCAATTCCGTCCTTGACGGCGATGGTCACGGCAAGCTTCACCGGATGGTCGATCACCACGCCGTCGCTGTCGAGCAAACCCTCGGCCGAGGATCCTCCCTCGGGCAATCTTGCGACCGCCGCGCGCAGCTCGTCGGCCGCTGCCTTGAGGATGGCCGCAAACGCGTCCATCACCGTGCCCGCGCCGAAACGGTTGCACAGCTCTTTGACGCGCTGCGCGCCCATTTGTCAGCGCCGGTTGTCGGCTGTTGGTGAGGATGATGCGCTCCACGTCGGTCTGCCCGACCCCCGCCTCAACGATCTTGATCGGCGGCACGAGGAGCCCTTCCTGGAACATCTCGGTTGCGTCGGCCGAGGTCGAGCCTGCGACTGCGCCGCCCACGTCTGCCTTGTGCGCGATCGAGCCAGCAAATGCGACGATCTCGCCCGCCGCAAACACGGGCGCGAGGAATGCCATGTCCGAAACATGCGGGAGGCCGCCCTCGTAGGGGTGATTGGAAACGAAGACGTCGCCGGCCTTTATTGCTCTCTCGCCGCCATAGACCTCGAGGATACGGCGCACGAGGTGGCGATAGACCGGCGCATGGAAAAACATCGGCGGCGCCACGATCAGGCGCCCCTCGCGGTCCAGAATCACGCAGCTGAAATCTCGGGATTCGCGGATGATCGTCGAGTAGCCGGAGCGATAGAAGTGGTAATGCATTTCATCGACCAGGCTCGCGACCTTGTTGCGTAGGATCTGAATGGTGATGGCGTCCATGCTCACGTCCTCGTCAGGACCAGATTGCCGTGACCATCGACGCGCCCGCTCCAACTTGGTGGAATGAGTGTCGTAGCGTCGAATTGCTCGATGATCGCCGGGCCCGCGACCCTCATGCCGAGATCGAGCTGAGTGCGCTCGTAGAGCATGGCCTGCATTGTTGCCCCATTGAGAGTTATCGTGCGTTTACCTTTCACCGCAGCAGCGCTGCGTGACGAAGCTGGCGCCCGAATCTCCAGCGGCTCGTATTTCGGCACGGCAACGCGCACGCGCAGCCGGTAGCTCACGAGTTCGACCGGGCGCTCGTTGGCGGCGTGGCCGTGGATATGGGCGTGACGCTCATCGAATCTCTCCCGTACCGCCACGAATGACGCGGGGGTCAGCCGCTCATCGAACAGTCCCACGAGCGGGATGCGCAACTCGTAGCCTTGGCCGCTGTAGCGCAGGTCAAGTTCGCGCATAAAGCGCGCGTCGGCGGCACTCATGCCTTCGCCGGTGAGCTCGGCGTGTGCTGCGCTTTCCAGTTGCCGGAAGATCCCCTCGGCGTGCTCCGCGGTGATCTCGGCAAGGTTGCGCAGCTCAGAGCGGATGTAGTCGTGCACCACGTCGGTGCACAGCAGCCCAAGCGCGGAGAATGCTCCCGGTCGTGGCGGCACCAGAATCCTGCGCATGCCGAGTTCTTCTGCGACGGCCGCCGCATGCACGCCACCGGCGCCGCCAAACGGTAACAGCGTGAAGGCGGACAGATCGACGCCGCGTTTGGCCGCAAAGACGCGTATCTCGTCGGCCATGCGCATGTCGACGATGCGCTGAATGCCGGCAGCGGCCGCACCCACCTCCATGTTCAACGGATCGGCGATGCGCGCTTTGAGCGTTGCGCGCGCTGCCGCGACATCGAGGTTGTGCGCGCCGCCAAGGAAGTAATCCGGGTTGAGATAGCCGCATACGAGGTCGGCATCGGTGACCGTCGGCTCGTGGCCCCCGCGCGCGTAGCAGGCTGGGCCCGGATCCGCCCCGGCGCTGTGAGGCCCGACGTTGAGGAAGCCCGCATCGATCCAAGCAATCGAGCTCGTCACCATATCGAGCGAGGGCACGTCCACTTGCCGGCGCGCGATAATACTTTCGGTGACTTCGAGCGGGGCGCCGCCTTCGATAAAGGCGATATCGGCGCTGGTACCGCCCATGTCGAGCGTGACGAGGCCGCGTCGTGCATCCTCGCGCGCGAGGTGGGCGCTCGCTTGCGCGCCGGCGGCAGGACCGGAAAAGAGGGTGTGCACGGTGCGCCCGCCCGCGATCGCCGCCGAAAACGGCATGACGCCGCCGTTCGACTGCATCAGGAAGCGCTGCTGCGTACGCAAGCCGGCCCCGTCCAATCCTCGGTTGAGGTGGCTCACGTATTGCATGATCACCGGCTCGAGATACGCGTTGAGCAGCGTCGTGGAGAGGCGTGGCCATTCGCGAATGCGCGGCAGGACCTCGCTTGAGAGTGAGACGTGGACGGCGGGACATTCCTCGCGCAGCACCGCGCGGGTTTCTTGCTCGTGCCGCGGATTCATGAACGAGAAGAGGTAGCACACAGCGACCGACTCGACGCCGGCGTCCTTGAGTTCGCGCGCGGCGCGGCGAACGGCATCACTATCGAGCGCTTGTAGCACCTGCCCGGCATAGTCGCAGCGCTCAGGAATTTCTTTGGTCAGGCTTTGCGGCGCGATGGGAACCGGCTTCGAATAAAAATAATCGAACAGGTTGCCATCGCGCGCCTGGTTTTGAACTTCCTGCACCGCGCGGTAGCCCTTGGTGATGAGCAATCCGATCTTGGCGCCGCGCATCTCTAACAGCGCGTTGGTGGTTATGGTGGTGCCGTGGGCGAAAAATCCGATTTGCGACGGTGGGATACCCTTGGCAATGAAGTTGGCCATTCCTTCCAGCACGCCAATTGCAGGATTTTTCGGCGTGCTCGGGACCTTCTCGACCAAAAGCTCTCCCGTCACGGTATCGAGCAGAACCAGATCGGTATGAGTGCCGCCCACGTCGACGCCGAGGCGGTACCGGTACGGCTCTGCCGTCATGATCTGGTACAGGGCGTGGGGCGACGCACGTGAATGCGGTGCTGTGCCGGACAAAACAATGCTGCACTCATGAATGCCCGCGGTGCATCCTTAGCCGTACGTCTTGAGTACGTGACGCGCGATGACCATTTTCATCACTTCACTCGCACCTTCGGTAATGCGGAAGCTGCGCTGTTGGCGCCACATCTTCTCGATCGGCAAATCGGTCGTGAGCGCGATGCCACCGTGGATCTGCAGGCAAGCGTCGGTGGTTTTGAACGCCATTTCGTCGGCGTAATACTTTGCCACGTACGCGTCCTCGCGCGCCTCCTCGCCGCGGTCGAGCCGGGTCGCGGTCTTATAGCCGAGCAGCCCCGCGGCCTGTACTTCGATGAACATGTCGGCCAGCATCCATTGCACCGCCTGCCGCTCGGCGAGCGGACGGCCGAACGTCGAACGCTGCTTGGTGTAGGGGCTCGCCATTTCAAGGCAGCGTTCGGCCACGCCCAGCCCTCGCGCCCCATGCTTTAGGCGGCCGATATTGAGCCACTCTTGCCCGAACCGCATGCCTTCGCCTTCCGTGCCGACGCGGTGGCTCGCTGGTACGCGCACGTTCTCGAGCACGATTTCCCAGGGCTTATCGCCCATCATCGTTTCATAGCAGGCGCCGAGCTTCACGCCCGGCGCGTTCATATCCACGATGAAACAGGAGATGCCGCCGCGCGAGCCCTTGGCGCGATCGGTCGCGACCATGAGCTGCATGAAATCTGCCTCGCCGGCGCCAGTGATGAACCGCTTGACCCCGTTGATCACGTAATGGTCGCCGTGGCGCACGGCCGTGGTGCGCATGCTGCCGGGATCGGATCCCGCATCGGGCTCGGTCTGGGCGAAACAAGCCTTTTTCTCGCCGCGCAGGAGCGGCAGCAGGTATTTCTCCTTCATCTCGCCTTGCAGCGAGTAAAGAATGCCGCGCGCGGACGGCCCTGTAATGCCATCCCCGCGCGCCGGTATGGCGACCGTACGCGAGAGTTCCTCCCACACAACGACGCGTGCGAGGACCGACATGCCGCCACCGCCATACTCGGTCGGCACGTCGAGCTGCCAGATGCCCAGCTCTTTCGCCCGGTTTTCGAAGCGGCTGAGATAATTCGGCTTGATCTGTTCGCCGTCGGTGGTCTTGCGCTCGATTGGGATCAGCTCGTTGTCGACAAAACGCCGCAGCGTGGCTTTGAGCAGTCGCAGCTCTTCCGGCAATTCGAAATCCATCGACCTATGCTTCCTTCACGCCCCCCTGCCACAACACGCGCACGTCGACCGCGATCGCACCCACCCGGGGCTTGGCGGGGTCCGGTCCCGCGGCGCGTGGGCTCCCGTCGATGCTTCGCACGATCAGCGGGTTGATCTCGATCTCTTTGACTCTCGCGCGGTGGTCGAGAAAGAACCGGCCGAGCGCGAGCGCCGCCGCCTCGAGCGCCGCGCGATCCGCGGCGAGACCGCCGCGAAAGCCAGACAGGCGGCGAGCCAACCGTAGGTCGTCGATCATCGCGGCAACCTCCTCGGGGCACACCGGAAGCAGACGCAAGGCCGCGTCGTTGACGAGCTCGACCAGCACGCCGCCGGAGCCGATGAGCAGCAGCGGGCCGTAGAACGGGTCGCTGCGTCCACCGACGATCGCCTCGAC
>VAZQ01000107.1 GCA_005883115.1 Alphaproteobacteria bacterium
GAGCGCGATCAGCCCGAGCAGAGCGACGAAGCCGAACGGCCGATTGGAGACGATGAGCGCGCCGGTCGCACCGATCAGCCCGAGCGGCGCGGTCACGAACACCAAGGCCAGCCGCGAGAAGCTCTGCAACTGAATCATCAGGATCGCCAGCATCACGACGGCCATGGCCGGGAATACGGCGATCAACGCGCCGTTTGCTTTGACGCTCTCCTCGATCGATCCGCCAGTCTCGATGCGGTAGCCGTAGGGCAGAGCGTCTTTGATCACCTGGAGCTGCGGTTCCACCTCTTTGCTGACGTCCGGTGCTTGCACGCGGTCGACGACGTCGCCACGCACCGTCAGAACTATGTCGCGATTGCGCCGCCACAGGATCGGCTCCTCGTATTCGTAGTTGAGCCGCGCGATCTGCGACAGCGGTACGGCGACGCCGTTCCTGGTGGTGATGGTCAAAGCCGGCAGCCGGTGGAGCTCGAGGCGTTCAGAGGCAACCGCGCGCGCGACCACGTCGATGTGCTCGATGCCTTCGCGATATTGCGTGACGGTATATCCGGACAGCAGCGTCTGCAGCGTCTGGGCAACGTCCTGGGGCGTCAGGCCCAGCGCGCGGGCACGGTCCTGGTCTATCTCGAGCCGGATCGACTTCACCTGCTCGCTCCAATCGAGGTGCGGGTCGATGATCTTGGCGTTTGCCGCCATCACTTGGCGCACCTCTTCGGCGATTGCGCGCACTTTCGTCGGATCGGGCCCGATCACGCGGAACTGCACGGGGAAGCCAACTGGCGGGCCGAACAGGAAACGATCGACCCGCGCGCGAGCTTCGGGGAGCGCGCCCTCGGCAATCACACGTTCGAGCCGCGCCTTGACGCGCTCGCGGGCCGCGAGATCCTTGGTGACAATGACGATCTGGGCGAAGTTCGGGTTCGGCAGCACCGGGTTGAGCCCGAGCCAGAACCGCGGCGAGCCCTGTCCCACATAGGTGGTATAGGTCACGATATCCGGATCGCCGGCGAGGAGGCTCTCGGCCCGCTTTGCGCTCGCGTCGGTTACGCCGATCGCCGTGCCTTCCGCCAGCCGCAGCTCGAAGAACAGCTCCGACCGCGTCGAGGTCGGGAAGAATTGTTGCTGGACCAGGCCAAACCCGCCGACCGAGCCGACGAACATCAGTACCGTGACGACAACGACGGTCTTGCGCCAGCGCAAGCACCATCCGATTACGCGGCGCAGTGCGCGATAGACGCGGCTGTCATAGATTGCGTCCGGGTTCTCATGGACGCCGAGCTTGGCAAGGTTGGGCAATAACTTGAGACCGAGATAGGGCGTGAAAAGCACCGCGACGACCCAGGACGCGATCAGCGCGAGACCGACGACCCAGAAAATGCCGCCGGCATACTCGCCTGCGCTCGACTTGGCGAAGCCGACCGGCAGGAAGCCCGCAGCGGTCACCAACGTCCCCGTTAGCATCGGAAACGCAGTCGAGGTCCAGGCAAAGGTTGCAGCCCGCGCCCGGTCCCAGCCCTGTTCCATCTTCACCACCATCATCTCGATGGCGATGATCGCATCGTCGACTAGGAGCCCGAGCGCGATGATGAGGGCGCCCAGCGTGATGCGGTGAAGGTCGAGTCCAGTCGCGTACATCACGAGCAGCACGATCGCCAGCACCAGCGGCACGGACAGCGCAACGACGATGCCGGTGCGCCAGCCGAGCGAGAGGAAGCTCACGACCAGCACGATCACCAGCGCCTCGGCAAAGGTCTCGACGAATTCCGACACCGACTCGTTGACGATGTGCGGCTGATCGGCGATTTGAGTAACCTCGATTCCGACCGGAAGCTCGCCGGAAACGGCATTCATCGCCTGCTTCAAGTTGGCGCCGAGGCTGATGATATTGGCGCCATCCTGCATGGAAACGCCCAGCCCAAGCGCCGGCTTGCCGTCCTCGCGCACGATGAAACTGGCCGGGTCCTCGTAGCCGTGTTTGACCGTTGCAATGTCGCCGAGCCGGAAGACCTGTCCGTCCGCCTGCACCGGCACGGCGGCGATCGCTGCGACTCCGGAGAAGGCGCCGGTCACCCGCAAATTGATGCGGTCGGCCGAAGTCTCGACCGAGCCGCCGGAGACGACGGCGTTTTGCTTGGCCACGCTGTCGAAGATCTGCTGGGGCGTGAGCCCGAGCGTGGCGAGCTTGGCATGGCTGAACTCGATGAAGATTTTCTGCGGCCGCTCGCCGATGATGTCGACCTTGTTGACGTCGGGGACCCGCAGCAGCCGCTGGCGGATGTCCTCGGCCCGGGTCTTGAGCTCGGCGAGGCTCAGGCCGTCTGCGCTAAGCATGTAGAGCGCCGAATAGACATCACCGTACTCGTCGTTGAAATCCGGACCGGTGATTCCTGGCGGCAGCTCGTTTTTGATGTCGCCGACCTTCTTGCGGACTTGGTACCAGAGCTCCTTCACTCTGGCGGGCGGGGTCTTGTCGCTCAATGTGATACGGATGAAGGCGGCGCCCGGCTGGGAATAGCTCTCGATGCGGTCGAGATAAGGGAGCTCCTGCAGTTTCTTCTCGACCTTGTCGACGGCCTGCGCCTGCAGCTCGGTCGCGGTCGCGCCTGGCCAGCCGACGTGGACGACCATCGTCTTGATCGTGAACGAGGGGTCCTCCGCGCGGCCGAGATTAAGGAACGAATAGATGCCGGCCGTGCCCAAGAGGATGATCATGAACAGGACAAGCGGCCGATGCGCGATTGACCATTGCGACAGGTTGAAGCGCTGCATGACACCACCCCATTTATTGGGCTTCCACGGTACGCACCTTCAGGCCGGCTTCGAGCTTCTGCACGCCGAGCGTCACCACCTTGTCGCCCTCGGCGATCCCTCGGGTAACCAGCGCCGCATCCTCGGCGAACGACGCGACCGTCACCGGCCGCAGTATCAGGGTGTTGGACGTGTCGACCAAATACACCGAGGGACCGGTGCCGCGGTTGAGGATCGCCGAGAGTGGCAGCTTCGCGATCTTTGCATCGACCGCCTGCGTGAGCGTGACGGTCGCGGTCATGCCGAAGGCGACCGCGTCATCCGCATTTTCGATGGTGAAGCGCGCGGCGTAGGTGCGGGTCGCGCCGTCGGCCTGCGGCGACAGCTCACGCAATCGCGCGTCGAAGCTGCGATCGCGGTCCGCCCACAATCGCACGATTGCCTTGGACTTGCGTGCCTCGGCGAGCCAGGTCTCCGGCAGCGCGACCACGGCTTCCTTCTCGCCACGGTGGGCAAGGCGCGCCACGGGCTGCCCGATTGCGACCACCTGACCGGGCTCGGCGAACGTGGCCGTGATCACGCCGTCGGCGTCCGCCTTTAGGTCGGCATAGGTGCGTTGGTTGCGCGCCAGATCAAGCGCGCGCTGCGCGCGGTCGAGGCGACCTTGTGCTTCATCGCTGGCCGCCTTCTTGCGGTCGAAGTCGGCGACCGAGGCCCAGCCGTTGGCCTTGAGCTTCGAATAGCGCTCGAAGTCGGCAACGGCCTGGGCAAGATTCGAGGTCGCCGCGGTCAGCTCCGCCTCAGCGCTTTGCACCTGCAGCCTCAGATCCTCGGGATCGAGGCGCGCCACGACGTCGCCGACCGTGACGCTATCGCCGACATTGACGATGCGCGTGACAATCTTGCCAGCGACACGGAAGCCGAGATCGGTCTCATAGCGCGCCCGCACCACGCCCACGAATTCCCGCTCGCTATCCGCGTTCTGGAAGCTGACGCGTTGGATCTGGACCGGGCGATCGAATTTGGGCGCCGGTGCAGTACTGGCTTCGCAGCCGGCGAGAATGAGCAGCGCGGCGAGGGCGGCAAGGCCGCGCAGGGAGCGGCGGAGGACGGGGCTGGGCAGCAACATGGCTCGATCCTCCAATGCCGAGAATGTGATGTTTGACGAAATTGTTGTATCGTCACACTTCGGACATGGTTCGGGGTGGGAAGGAGGCGTGGTCGACATGGATCAGGCCCGCGGATAGCGCGGAGGAGGAAGCGGACCGCCGCCCGGGCGTCTGCCTCGAGATCTTCTTGGTCCTGCAAGTACTGGGCGACCAGCACCGGATGGCAGAAATGCACCAGCGATATCATCAACAACCGAGAGGTCTCGCGCGAGTTGATTGGTTCAAACTCGCCGGCTTCGACGCCCTCCCGCAGGATCGATTCGAAGACCATCCGCATGTGCTCTTTGTGCGCGCGGATAGCCCCCCAACTGAGCTCGATCGCGGCCAGCACCATGTCGTTAACACGCTGCTCTGTAAGAAGATTTTCCGTGTGATAGGACAGGATTTCAAGCACCAGCCGCTCTATCCGTTCGGCCGCTAAGCCGCGCGAGCGCGCCACCGCCCAGGCCCGGTCCTCAAGCTCGGCCAGACAGCGCTGGCAGATTGCCTCGATGATGGCATTCTTGGACGAGAAAAAACGGTACACATTGGCCGGCGACATCTTGAGTTCCGAGGCGATGTCGGCGACCGCCGTTTTCGCGAAGCCCAGCCGGCGGAACAGCGCCTCCGCCGTATCCATGATGCGGGCACGCGTGTCATCGGCCTTGACCTTAACCTGCTCATTCATCGGTTTTGACCTAGGCCAGTATCATATGACAAAAGTCATAATTCGTCATTCATCAAATGTCAACCCCCGGGGTGACTGCCTATCATATACGAAACGCTTGCCCTCTCGGAGAGCCAGCAGTGACCGCCGTGGTGCACCGGCCGCAATCGCGGGCCGAGATCGAGCGCGCGGGGGGCGAGGGAGCACACCGAGATTGTTGCGCGTTCGTGGACACTTATTAAGAGGACGCTGTAAGCCCGTCGGAATAGGTGCCTGATGAGCAAGACGCCCGAC
Source organism: Alphaproteobacteria bacterium (assembly GCA_005883115.1). Classification (GTDB taxonomy): domain Bacteria; phylum Pseudomonadota; class Alphaproteobacteria; order Rhizobiales; family Xanthobacteraceae; genus VAZQ01. The sequence goes on from VAZQ01000107.1 coordinate 4,858, forward strand.
ATCGTCTTCCTGTTCGACGTCGACAACACGCTCATCGACAACGATGGGGTGCAGGCGCATTTGAGCGAACACCTCGAAGAGAC
>VAZQ01000108.1 GCA_005883115.1 Alphaproteobacteria bacterium
GACCAAGGTCACCCGCACGGCGCTGCAGAACGCCGCGTCCATTGCGGGACTGCTCCTCACCACCGAGTGCGTGGTGGCGGAGAAGAAGGAGAAGGAGAAGATGCCCCCGATGCCCGGCGGCGGTGGCATGGGCGGGATGTACTAAATAGACGTGGTCACACGCAGACACGCCGTCTAGGAGTCACGTAGGTCACGCAAAGGAGTCGATATGTACGCACGCAATGTGTCCCTGCATCTGAAGGCCAACACGGCCGGTGAGTTTACCCGGACGTTCGAGAAGGACGTCCTGCCTCTGCTTCGGAAACAGAATGGCTTCAAGGACGAGATTTCGTTCGTTGCCCCGGACCGCTCCGAAGCGGTTGCGATCAGTCTGTGGGATCGGAAAGAGAACGCGGACAAGTATGGCCGCGACATCTATCCGCAGGTGCTGACGAGCCTGGCGAAGGTGGTGGAGGGAACACCGACGGTTGAGGCCTACGAGGTGTCGAACTCGACCTTCCACAAGATCGCAAGCAACTAGCGCCGACCGGTCGGCGCGGCCGCTCGTAGCTCCGGTCCGTTTTCAACGCCGACCGATGTGTTCAGGAAGGGGGGGCGGCCGAAGAGTCCGCCCTCCTTTCTCGTCCGTAACCGGATGAGGAGAGAGTCCACCAGAATGAGCAGGGACAGGTTACCGAGGGAGTCCTATGGCACCGATCACACTCCAGCGCCTCGTAAAGCAGCTGGACAAGCTGAAGCCAGAAGCGGACGCGGCGAGGCTCAAAACGCGCGACTACGCCCGCCGGCTCGCCCGAATGATCCGACAACTGCGGGAGCGAGGCTTAGACGCTGATCGGGCCGCCGCCACTGTGGCGCTCGCGGACGCGCTCCAGCGGGGAGCCATCACGGCTCCGATGGAGGCGCACCCTCACAAGCGGCCTGGGCTGGCGAGATGACGAGGCCCTGACCTTGGCACGACCCACCATCGTGGTAGACAGCGGCATCTGGAGGGTTTATCCCACGGGCCGGATCACCGTTTATGGGAAGGATGAGTTTGGGTTGCTGTTCGAGCTCGGGACCGGCCCCGAGCGCAAGCGGCGCTTCACTCGCTATTCGCCTCTGGGATCCAAGAGTTCCGACGCATCCCTCGCTGAGCTCACTGAGCGGCAGCTGCTGGACCTCTTCCATCAGTCGCAGCCCGCGTGGACGTCGCCCGAGGGGGGATACGGGGTGCGCTGAATTGACTCCCGCACAACTTAAGGGCGAATTACGGCGCATGGCCTGGGGGCAAGTGCGACTCGCCCAGAACTGCGCCCACCACGGCCGCGTAGCGCGGTGCGTGAATGACTCGATGTAGTGAATCGCGGTGTGTTGGTTTGAACCTCAGGGGTCGGAAAAAACGACGACCCCCTAATGGCCTTTCAGGGGGTCGCGTGCTGTGAGTTCTGCTGTGAGTTTCTCACGACACTCGGTTGATCTTCGGGACTGGTGTTACGACACCGATGCCCAAAACATCGCATGATCACTACTGGATGTCGTAACTCGGCCCTCTAGCGATTCGCATGGGGTTGACGCCCCCGCACTCCCCCACCCCACCACGTCCGCTCCGCCGGCGCTACGCGCCGGCTCCGCGTCAGGGGGTCGCGGGTTGAGCTTCGGCGCCTGCGGCGCCTTCGCTCCGCTTGCCGGCCTGCGCCCGGCACCGCCTGCTTCGCAGGCGGGCGCGTCAAATCCCGCCGTCCCGATTACTAAGTGCAAACGCCGCTGGCTCTTGTGCCGGTGGCGTTTTTGCATCCCCGCGGGTGGTGCTGCTGCGTTACGAAGCGACCCGCCGATCGCGCAACGCCTGGACCGCGAGGATAACCGAGAGCCCACCGGTCACTCCGAGGACATACTGAGTCCAGATGAACAACAGGGCGCCGCTCTTCTCGAGAAACTCCGGGCGCAATCCATTCCGCATGTGCAGAGGCAGCATTCCGGCGGCCAGCACGCCGCCCAGTAGCATGATCACCTTGCCCGATGGCCGTTCTCGCAGCAGAACGGCACCACAGACAACGACGAGCAGGATCGCGACGCCGACAAGATGATGGAGCCCTGCGGGGTCCAAGCCGAAGACGATGTCCTGCGAGATGTGCAGAGCAAGCAGCAGCATGGAGAGTATCGAGGTCACACTCAAGAGATCGCGTTGCTTCACAGGGGGCGCTCCACAGGAGTCCGTCGGCTCCCGTGTCGGCCGATCAGTCCGGCGAGGATCGCCGCGAACATGGCGGACCCGAGGATCGCATAATGGTTCACGTCATGCGCAACGAGAGGACGGTCGCGCATGCGAATCAGAGCATCCGCCATGGCGAAGCTGATCGTACCCGCGATGAGGTGCGCGGTGATACGGTGCCGGCTCAGAAAGGAGGGACCGTGGTCAGTCTCCGTCCCAGGAGTTTCTCGCATGATCGCGGCCAGAACTACGCCGAAGGTCGCCGCCATCAGCATCGCCGACTGCGTTGCCCCATACCGAGGCAAGTCGACGATGCCGGAGCGGAGATACCAAACAGATCCCACCGTGTTGAACACAGCAAACACGGCCCACCAATACGCCGCGAATCTTGCGCGCCACGCCAGTGCGATGATCATGCCGAGCACTGCGCCGCCGATGGCGATTGAGGCGAAGACGAACGGATGTTCCTGGCAGCCTCCCGGTTGATTTCCGAAGGAGAGGTGACAGCGCAAGACGTGAGTCGCGCCGTACGTCGCTGGGATTATCACTGCAAACCCGCCCGCGATGGCCGCGATATTTGCGACGCCGGGAACGATGAGTGCGCGCATGGTGCCGCGGGTAGGTTCGTTCCTTTGACGGCGCTGGTTGATGGTCCACACGAGTGGCACTCCGCCCAACGCCCAGCGCAGTCGTTGCCACCCGTCGTCGGCGCATTCCGATTCTGCTGTTAGCGCGGCGAGCCACTCGCGCGACCCAGGCTCAACTCGTCGGTGCAGCCAGCTGAGCAGTTGTCGTGCCAAGACATCGGCGAGACGTCCGAGGAACCCGTGCATCTGCACTAACGGCTCCCTGGCACAGCGGCGAGGCGACGAGTCATTCTCAAGGGTGCCGCCTCAGCGAGCTTCGTTCGCGCCGTCTTCGCGCCTGCTCCCGTTAGGCGATAGGTATGGCGTGGCGGACGGCCGGGTTGTTCTGGTTCAGCCCAGCGAGTCTCGAGCCAGCCCTGGTCCGCAAGACGCAGGAGAATCGGATAGAGCGTTCCAGACTTGAGACCTGTGACCTGGCTGAGCGCATAGCCGTAGTGCCATGAGCGCGGCGACTCGAGCAACAGTGCGAGAACGCTGAGGGTCTGAGGCGACGTGTTTGGCAGCCGAGGCATGGCATACTCT
>VAZQ01000109.1 GCA_005883115.1 Alphaproteobacteria bacterium
CAAGCCGCACGCCGGCAGTTGACACGCGCCGCGATATTAGTTAGAATTCTAACTATTGTGACGTCGAGAGCCGACTACGAGCCCGCATCCGCCCCTGATCCCGACCGCGCCGCGACGCTGCAGCTCATCATCGCATTGGGCCGCGCGCTTCAGGCGCTCGAGCAGGTTGTCGGACCGCATCTGGTTCAGCACGGGTTGAGCCTGACCGAGTTTGCGGTCCTGGAGGTGCTGCATCACAAGGGACCGCTGCGGCTCGGCGAGATCCGCGATCGCATTCTCCTCACCGGCGCGAGCACGACGTATGTCGTCAAGAAGCTCGAAGAGCGCGGGTTGATGCGACGGCGGGCATGCGGCGAGGATTCGCGCGTGGTGTTCGGCGAGCTGACGGCGAAGGGCCGGGCGTTGATCGAGGAGGTGTTTCCCGCGCACGCCGATCTGCTCCAGCAGGCGATGGGTGGACTGTCGGTGTCGCAAAAGCGCGACGTGATTCGACTGCTTCGGACCCTGAGAGCGCACGCGCGCCGCGCATCGGGAGAATCCAGCACGGAAGAGGACTGAGACTGAGACCGGAGTCTCAAAAAAATTTGCGTCGATAGTTAGATTTCTAACTACTAAGGAAGTTGATCATGTCTCACGCACTGTCATTCACGCAGCCAACGTCGGTCCGTCGCGGTCGCTCGGGAGTCATCGCGCTCTGGGTCGTCCAGATTGCGCTGGCCGGCATGTTCCTGCTTGCCGGCGGCTCGAAGCTGATGGGCGCGCCCGCCATGGTGACGCTGTTCAACACCATCGGCGTCGGTCAATGGTTCCGCTACGTGACCGGTCTCATCGAAGTCGGTTCTGCGATTGCGTTGCTCGTGCCCTCCATCGCCGTGTTCGGTGCGTTGGTACTCGTCCCGACGATGATCGGCGCCGTCGCAACGGAACTCTTCATCGTCGGCGACTCGGCCATCCCGCCGGCGGTTCTGCTGCTCGGGGCAGTCGCCGTCGTCTGGGTTGGCCGGCATCAGATCGTTCGTCACTGAAGAGTCGATTGATACAGAAGGAGAAGGTGTTATGGACCTCGGACTGTTGATCCTGCGATTCGTTGTTGGTCTCACCCTCGCTGCGCACGGCGCGCAGAAGTTGTTTGGATGGTTCGGCGGCTACGGTCTCGACGGCACGGGTCAATTCATGGAGACGCTCGGCTTCCATCCCGGTCGTCGCCATGCGGCGCTGGCAGGCCTCACCGAGGCTGGCGGCGGCGTGCTGCTCGCGCTGGGGTTGCTCACGCCGCTCGGCGCAGCGTTGGTCGCGTCCGTCATGCTCGTCGCGACGATCACGGTGCATCTGAAGAACGGCTTCTTTGCGGCGGGCGGCGGGTACGAATACAACCTCGTGCTCGCGGCCGCCGCGCTGAGTGTCGCGTTCAGCGGACCTGGAGTGCTCTCGATCGATGCGCTGCTCGGCTATTCGTTCGCGGGAACTCTCTGGGGCATCGGTGCGATCGGCGTGGCCGTAGTCGGGGCCCTGGTGCAGCTCGCGCAACGACACCCGTCCGCCGCGGCCGGCCACGTGAGCACAACAGCCTGAGAACCTGAGAAATCGAGAGGAGGGATTATGACAACGCAACGTCGAATCGCGCGCATCGAAGACGTGCCTGCGCTGGCGCCCGGCTTTGCCGGGCCCGGACACACGGCAGCGCCGGTGATATCGATGGAGGAGTTCGCGCGAACCGATCCGTTCATCGCATTGATGGATGACCATCTCGACATGGGCGAGCGGCAAGTGGGTGGAGCACATCCACACGCCGGCTTTGAAACGGTCACGCTGTTGCTCGACGGCACCATTCACGATCCGGACGAAGGCGGGCTGATTCACGCCGGCGAGGTGCAGTGGATGACGGCGGGCAGCGGCATCATTCACGGCGAGAACGCACGAGCCCTGGGCAACGTGCGGTTGCTGCAGTTGTGGCTGACGTTGCCGAAAGCGAGCCGCTGGACGGCGCCGGGCTTCCAGGATCTGCATGTGGATCGTGTTCCCGTACGACGCGAACCGGGAGTCGACGTGCGCGTCTACAGCGGCGCGTCAGGCGGTGTGCACGCGCCGACGCGCAACCAGGTCCCCGTCACGATCGTCGAGATGACGATGAAGCCGGGCGCAGCGATCGAGCAGGACCTGCCTGTGACGTACAACGGATTCGTGTTCGTCGTAGATGGTTCCGTGCGCGTTGGTGAAGACGCGACGCCGATCGAGCGCAATCAAGTTGGATGGCTCGATCGACCTCACGGTGAGGGTGTGAGCGTCGTCCGCCTCACCGCACAAGAGGAAGGCGCGCGCCTCGTGCTCTATGCCGGCCAGCCCCAAGGCACGCCGATTGTGGCGCAGGGGCCGTTCATCGGTGACACCGTGGACGACATCAAGCGGTCGTACCAGGAGTACCGTCAGGGTCGATTCCCGCGTATGAGCGAGATCGCGGCACCCGCGCGGCGGCAGAAGGTCGAGTCGCAAGTGTGATGCTGCCGAATCAGACGGATGAG
>VAZQ01000110.1 GCA_005883115.1 Alphaproteobacteria bacterium
TCCCAGGTTGGGCTCTTATGGGCAGACAAGTACCATGCCAAGGGCCGGTCTTGGCGGGCGCGATGCACCCGGCTTGCTCAACCAAGCATTATATCCTCTAGGATACTTCAGGACATGCGGCCCGACAACGCGGCGCCGATGTCGCGGGGTCGGATCGGCAACGAGCCACCCGAAGTGGTGCTACGTGCGCTCGCTGATGATAAGCTAGGCAACCGGTGCTTGCGTTTGGCTACCCCGCCGAGAAAGGGAAGAGCCATGTCGGTTCTCGCTACGCCTCGTCGATCGCCGCTGGCCCCCCGGACCGGCCGCGATGCGCGCCTTGCCGCCCGCGGCGGCGAGCTCAACGGCCAAACGGCCGGTGTTGCGCCGGGCTACGTGCAGGGAAACTTGGCCATCCTGCCGGACCGGCTGGCGGGCGATTTTCTCCGCTTTTGCCAGCTCAACCCCAAGCCCTGTCCGCTGTTGGCGGCCTCGGCGCACGGTGATCATCGCTTGCCCACGCTTGCCGAGGACCTCGACATCCGTACGGACCTGCCGCGCTATCGGCTGTTCCGCAATGGCGAACTGATCGACGAGCCGACGGACATCCGCGCCCATTGGCGCGACGATCTCGTCGCCTTCGTGCTCGGCTGCTCCTTCTCATTCGAGGAGGCGCTGGTCGAAGACGGCATCGAACTGCGTCACATCGCCTTGAACCTAACTGTGCCGATGTATCGCACCTCGATCGCGACCGTCCCCGCCGGCCCGTTCCACGGGCCCATGGTCGTCTCCATGCGGCCGCTCAAGCCTGCGGATGCGATCCGCGCCATCCAGATCACGACGCGTTTTCCGGCAGTGCATGGCGCGCCGGTCCATATCGGCAAGCCCGAGTTGATCGGCATCGCCGACCTGATGAAGCCAGACTACGGCGATCCGCTGCCGCTGAGGCCGGATGAAATCCCGGTATTCTGGGCTTGCGGTGTCACGCCGCAAGCGGTCGTAGCCACCGCTAAGCCCGAATTCTGCATCACCCACTATCCCGGCTGCATGCTGGTCACCGACCGCCGCAACACCGAGTTCGCAATCCTGTGACGGCCGCGCTCAAAAGCGGTGCCGTTGCGTCCAAACCTTGGCTTTTTCGTACGCCGCCTGCTGGGAAATTCCGAACCGGTGCCCGATTTGTCGCCACAGGGCGCCGGCGCGATGGGCGCGCGCCATGGCCTTGCCGGTGGGCACGCCGCGGCGGACCGCGCGGGTCAGCTCCCGCAGCGCCTCGCGCTGGGCCTTCTGCCGCGCCTTCATTCGCTTCTTGGCTTCTTGCGACCGCCGCGCATTGGCGCGCGCCCAGCTCTCGATATCGGATCGGTAGACGATCCCGCGCAGACGCCGTGAACGGCCAATGACGGCGTTGCGCGATATGCCCATCGATTTTGCGATCTCGGCAGCGGTGCGTCCTGCGGCTTGCAGCGACAACAGCCGTTTGTCACGCGATGGCGTCCAGCTCGACTTCATGGCGGCCCACCATCTGCTCCCAAGACACACCGTGCGCGGCTCACCCTCCCAATCCGGCGCGCCCGGCTCTTGATCCTGTAACACGAATCGACCGAGGTGGGCGAGGGCCGCACGGCTTGCGCCGGCTGAGCACATTGCTTGGCTGCCGAGGGCGGCGGAATCCTGCTTGCGTGATCAATCCCGCGGATCCACATCGAGACGCACGACCCAGCCCTCCAGGCCGGCCTTGGCGGCGGGGTAACGCGTCAGCACCAAAGGATCGTGGCCCGGCACCACGTGCTTGGGCGAAGCGGCGAGCTTTTTGAGCGTCGCGTATCCTTCGACCACTTCGGCGACATTGTAGGTGATTGGGAAGATCCGACCCGTTTCCATATGCGTGTAGAGGTGCGCGGCGTCGGCGGCGAGCACGACTGGGCCGCATCGCGTCTTGACCCGCACGCTCTGCAGACCCTTCGAGTGGCCGCCGATATGGTGGACGGTGATTCCCGGCGCGACCTCGTCCTCGCCGTCGTGAAAGGCGACGCGTCCGTCAAACACTTTGCGCACCATCGCCACCACGTCATCGACCTCGAACGGCAGCCGCAGCGCCATGTGGCACATGCAGCGGCCCGTTGCATATGCCATCTCGCAATCCTGCAGGTGATAGCGCGCCCGCGGAAACAGATCGTAGTTGCCGATGTGATCGTAATGCATGTGGCTGATGATGACCGTCTTCACCTGCGTTGGCTCGATGCCGACCGCTTTCAGCCCTTCCCCTACCGGCTTGATCATCTCGCGCTGGCGTTTTCTGCCCATCGCCGCATCGAAGCCGGTGTCGACAATGATCGGACCGGACGGGCCGACGATCGCCCAAACATAGAAGTCGAGCGGTTGCAGCACGTCGTGCGGGTCGCCGCCGATGAAGTTTTCCGGCGATTTGCGATCGTGATGCCCGTATCGAATCGCATAGATTTCATGCGTGTCGTCGCTCATTCGTTCTCTCCTTCAGGAATATCGCGCAAAAGTTACGCACGCGGCGCGGAGCGCCGCGTTAATGCACGACACGGGGCCTTACTTCGGCAGCGCGGCGCCAAGGCGCTCCGCTCGGACCTCGACGCCGGCACGGCGCTCGACCGGCTGCACCACGGTGGTGAGATCCTTGTCCGGCCCGTTCTCGTCGCACGCCATTTGCAAGACGCGAGTGACGGCCTCGGCGACCTGCATCGGCACGCCGAGCGTCTTGCCCTCACCAAGACACAGCTTTAGGTCCTTGGTCATCAATCCCACGGCGAAACCGAGATCGAAGGTGCGGGGCAGCACGACGCGGCCGAATTTGTCTTCGGTTGCGGTGTTGCGGCCGGTCCCGGAATTGATGACGTCAAGCATAATGCGCGGGTCGAGCCCTGCCTTGACCCCCATGACCATCGCTTCCGAAGTCGCGGTCATGGCGGCGGCGGACAGGAAGTTGTTGCACAGCTTCATCGTTTGGCCGGCGCCCGGGCGCTCGCTGATGAAGAACATCCGTCCGATCGCGGCAAGCGCCGGCTCGATCGCGGCGACCTGCGCGCGCGGACCCGACGCCATCAGGGCGAGCGTTCCCTTCGAGGCCCCGGTCACTCCGCCGCTTACCGGGCAGTCGATCTGCACGATGCCTTTTTCGTTGAGCAACTCGAAGATGCGCTTGGCCATGACTGCGCCGGTGGTCGAGAGATCGACGAAGCGACGTACACGCTTGCCTTCGATGACACCGCCCTTTCCGGTCGCGACCTCAAGCACGATCTCAGGCGTGGGCAGGCTCGCCATCACCGTCTCCACCGCGTCGGCAATCTCGCGCGCAGAGCCAGCGGCTTGCGCCCCGAGCGCGGTGAGCCGGTCAACTGCGTCGCGCCTTGTGTCGGACACGATGAGGCGGTGCCCCGCCTCGAGGAGCCGGCGCGCCATGTGGAAGCCCATCTGGCCAAGCCCAATGAAGCCGATATCCATGCAATACCTCCCAGCGCGCGATTTGCTTCTGCGTGCGCAATTTAACACGAAGGCGCGGCGCGAGCCGAGGCGCCGCACTTGCTCGCGAGCGGCTTGAGGCGCCGGTGCGATGCGCGCATGATGGGGCCGCGCGGTCGCTAAGTGGCTGGGGCGTGCAGCGAAGCGTGAGAAAACGCCGGCCGACAGCGGAAGCGTTGAATGCCCAATCAATTTGACCCGGCCGACATGCCGAGGCTCGACGTGCTCGACGAGGAACTCGGAGAGGATGCCGCCGCGGTTCGACGTGCGCGCCGTCGCCGGATAATCGCCCGGCTTTTCATGCTGGTCGTTGTGGCGGCGGGCCTGGGCGCCATCGGTGCGCTCGCATATGCGTGGTCGAATTCCGACGGGCGGCTGCGATTGGAATTGCAATCAGTGGCGCCGAGAAGCGCGCAGCGCGCGCGGCCAGTGGAAGAGGAGATCGACCAACTGCGACGGCAGATCGAGGCGCTCAAGGACGAGGTCAAAGATCTCACGGAAGCGCAGCATCAGGCAGCTCACACGATCGCGGCCATGAAGGTGGCCGAGCAGGAAATGCGGCGCCAGGCTCCCGCCCTGTATTGGTACTCGAACCCGGCGGCGCTAGATCCGGCGATCGCAAGAACAGCGGCTGCCGGGCCGTGGCGGCAGCGGCCGGCCGGGCGCTCCGAACCACGTGCGCCGCGCCAGCGCGACACCGCCGCGCCATCCGCGGCTCCGCGCTAACGCACATGCATGCGCGTTGCCATTTTGGCGCCGTGGCGGCATGGTCGTAAGCAGACGACGGAGAAGCCCATGACCGCGGAGGGCTGGCACAGACTACTGCAAATTACCGGAGCGGCGCTCGGGGTTCCCGCGGCAGCCGCCGGCACCTTTGCGGCATACCAAAGTTATTTTTCGACCGACGTCACCTGCCAGAAGCTGCGCAACGATATCGTCAGCATCATGGAAAAGAAGGTAGCGCCGGAAACCAAGCGTAGCTTGCTCAAGAAGGACGTCACCGAGTTCGACAAGCTCTGTGGCGACGCTGATCCCGAAGCCCGCATCATTTTCCAAGCGGCAATAACCGAGCATCCCGCCGATGCTACGCATGCGGACGCGTCAGCAGGCGCTTCGCCTCAGCGCGCGCCTCGGGATTCGCTTGGCGTTTTTGGTGCGCCGGGCTCCAAGGATCGCTACGGCTGGGTCGCAATCAGTCGGCGCCAGTCGGGCTCCTGGGTGCCGAATTTCACCGGTTACGCGATTTCCGATACGTCGTTGCCGCCTGCTGGCACGGTTTTATCCGCGAAAATCATGCTGCCGGTCTGGTCCGAGCCGCAATCCGCCGCCAACGATCCGAGCAAGATGCACAGCCGTCTGCCCTCGGGGGCCTGCGTGCGCGTGCTGGCCACGCGCGGCGGGAGCGGACGACTATGGGCCGAGGTCGCGCCTGCCTCGTGCTCGTGAGCTTATGGCATGGCGGCAGAGGTGAAGCGTCCGGCGTGTATCTCGATAGCTACCGGTGAGGTGAACCATGCTCACGACCAAGCGTGAGCCGGCGAGTGTCGGCGAAATCCTAGTCGAGGAATTCATGGAGCCGCTCGGTCTGACGCAAGGCGAGCTTGCGGAAGCGATGGGCGTGCCGCGCAAGCACGTCAACGAATTGTGCAACAATCGGCGCGCGATAACCGCCGATACTGCCCTGATGCTCGCGCGCGTGTTCGGCAACAGCGCTGACTTCTGGCTGAACGTGCAACGCCGCAATGACCTGTGGCAGGCCCTGCATTCTCCGGAGCGCCGCCAGCGCATCGAGCGCGCCCGGCCGGTGCGCACGGCTGCCGCTTGAGGATGGAGCAAATTTCAGCGGCGCATTAGGACCCGCCTGGACGCAGCAGGTCGCGTGGACCGCCGCTTATGCGACGTTGCACTAAACCGCTACGCGGTAGGCGCCCGCGGATAGGGGAGTGGCAAGGCCGCAATGAATCAAGCTTGCTGAGCGCGGGTTGCTCGATGTCCGCTGTTCACCCGATAGCGACCGGATAGCGGACATGCCGCGAGGTCCGCTTATGTGACGAGCAGACATAAACGGCATGTCGACTGTTGGTCCGCTNNCGACATTCCCGTACCCGCAGGGCCGTGCGGTCCGCACATATCGGTTATTGGCCGACGGCGTCCGGTTCATCTGCGTAGGTTAGCAAGCGTGTGTGTGGCTTAGGCGCTCAGCACCGTACCTGCCTGGAACGACTGGAAGATTGGACCGTGGGTTACACGCCTTCGGCGCTAACCTTACGTGCTGCCTTTCCGGCTCTTATCTCGTCGCGTCCGCGCGCATGATCTCGGTCGCCTCATCTTCCGTCAGTCTCGTATGCAAAAGCTGGTCAATAGACCAACCTTGCTTCTCGACGAAGTAGGTCACAAGCAACCGGTAGCGCGGGTAGCTGCCATACTTGATCCTCATCGGGGTATCGACAGGTCGGTCGCCAAGTGCGTCCTGCAACTGCTTGAACGTCTCTCGGTTTTCT
>VAZQ01000111.1 GCA_005883115.1 Alphaproteobacteria bacterium
GAGAATGGTGAGCAGCGCGGCGATGCTCGACAGATCGAAATCGATCTGGGTCAACGACATGTAGCCGATCGTCAGCACCAGATCATGCACGTTTGCAATCATGGCGCCGAGCGAGAACTGCCATTCGAAGCGGAACCAGAGATAGATGAGAATTCCGAAAATGGCGAGGCCGAGCCCGATCGTACTCTTCGCCAACAGTTCCGATGATACACGCGGCCCGACGACCTCGACCCGGCGGTAATCAACCTCGCCGCCCAGAGCCTCGCGTACTTTGTTGATCGCCACCTGCTGCGCCTGCTCCCCACCCGGCTGCTGAGCGACGCGGATCAGCACGTCGGTCGGCCCGCCAAACTCTTGCAGCTGCACGTCGCCGAGCCCGAGCCCGCTGAGCGCCGCTCGCATCTTGGCAAGATCCGCCGCACCGCTTTTCGACTGCACCTCGATCAGCGTGCCGCCCACGAAGTCGATGCCGAAATTGAGGCCGTGAAAAAAGTAGAGCAGGATGGCGAGAATGGATAACGCCGCGGATGCGGGAAAGCTGATGCGCCGAAAGCGCATGAAATCAAACTTGGTGTCGTCCGGGACGATTCGCAGCAGCGGGAGTTTCGGATGCAGCCGCACGTTTTACCTATGAAATCGCCAGCTGCCGCGGACGCGCCCACCTCACCCACCAGGCGACGATCAGCCGCGTCAGGGTGAAGGCGGTGAAGACGGTCGTGACGATGCCGATGCCGAGCGTCACCGCAAACCCGCGCACCGGTCCGCTGCCGAAGAAGAACAGCACCGCCGCCGCGATGAAGGTCGTGATATTCGAGTCGAGGATCGTCGCCAGCGCTCGCGTGAAACCGGCGTCGATCGCGGTAATGGGCGTGCGGCCGGTGCGAACCTCCTCGCGAATGCGCTCGTAGATGAGGACATTGCTGTCCACCGCAATCCCAATCGTGAGCACGATGCCAATGATGCCCGGCAACGTGAGCGTTGCATTGAGCAGCGATAAAATACCGAAGATCATGCCCACATTGATGCCAACGGCGATGCTGGCGAAGACGCCGAACAGCCCGTAGGTCACCACCATGAACACGACGACGAGGGCACCGCCGAAATAGGACGCGAGCTTGCCCTTCTCGATCGAATCCTGTCCTAAGCCAGCGCCCACCACGCGCTGCTCGATCACCGTGAGCTTGGCCGGCAGCGCGCCGGCGCGCAGGAGAATGGCGAGGTTGTTGGCGGATTCCACGGTGAAGTTGCCGGAGATCTGCCCGCTCCCACCCAGAATCGGCTCGCGGATGACGGGTGCGGAAATGACCTCCTCATCCAGCACGATCGCAAACGGCCGGCCGACATTTTCCTGGGTGACCTGCGCAAATTTGCGCGCGCCGGAGGTATTGAATTTGAAGGTGACGATCGGCTCGCTGGTGCGCTGGTCGAAGCTGGGCTGCGCGTCGGTCAGCTCCTCGCCCGACACGATCACCCGCTTCTCGAGCAGATAGGGTTGCCGATTCTCCGCCTTAGAGCCGTAGACGATTTCCGATTCTGGCGGCGGGCGGCCCTGCAGCGCCTGCTCGGCCGGCATAGAGGTATCGACGAGGCGGAACGTCAGCTTCGCGGTCTTGCCGAGAATTTCGAGCAGCTGCTGCGGATCCCCGAGACCCGGCACCTGCACTAGGATGCGGTCATTGCCCTGGCGCTGGATCGACGGCTCGACCAGACCGAGTTGGTTGACGCGCTTGCCGATGATTTCGACCGATTGGTCGACGACCTGCCGGATGCGCTCGAGCAGGGCGGGCTCGGTGGGGGTAAGCCGGACCACCCCGGCGCCGACGTTCTCGATGTCGACCGAGCGCGCGCCGGTGCTGCTAATGAAGCCGCCGAGCGGCTGCGCCAGTTCTCGCAGCCGCGTCAGGCCCTGCTGCAGATCGCTCTCGCGAATGGCGACCTCGACCGAGTTGCCCCGGATCACAGGCGCGCGAGTGAGGCCGACGGGAGGTTGCTGGCGCAGCACCCGGCGAGCGTCGTCCTGCAGGGCCAAAAGCTTTTGCCGACGCACGTCATTGGCGTCGACCTCCAGCAGGATGTGAGAGCCGCCCTGTAGATCCAGCCCGAGCACGATGTGGCGCTGCGCCCATGCCGGCCAGCGCTTGACCATGCTTTCCGGGAAGAAATTGGGTATCGCGAACAGGCAGCAGATCAGCGCCGTGAGCAGGATCGCCGTTGCCTTCCACTTCGAAATATAGAGCATGGCTCGTCCCGGTTCGCGCGGCGGCCGGTCTCAGCTCGATCCAGCCTCATCCTTAACCGGCTCGCCCTTGGCGCGCACGCCTGACACCATCCCGCGCACCTGACGCACCCGCACCCCGTCGGCGATTTCGACCTCGATCTGATCGTCATCGACGACCTTGGTGACCTTGCCGACGAGCCCCCCGGAGGTAATGACGGTGTCGCCGCGGCGCAAGTTCTTGACCAGTTCCTGATGTTCCTTCGTGCGCTTTTGCTGCGGCCGCAGGATCAGAAAATACATGATCACGAAGATCAGAACGAAGGGCAGCAACTGCACCCACATACTGTCGCCGCCGAACGGGCTGCTCGCTTGGGCAAAAGCGGGCGTCACAAACATTTCTTTATCCTTTGTGCTTGGTGCATTCGGTCGGCGCGCCGCGCGCCGGCGCTGCCACAGTCGACCGGCAAAATCGGCGCGGACTATAGCGGTCAGCGCTCCAATTGCAACGCTGGGTTTGCCTTCAGAATTCGACCGATTCGGCGATTGGCATCGCGAACTTGCAGGCTCGCCAGCGCCCCGCTAAGGGTGCGGCGCGCAGCATTTCATCCCATGGCCAAACGCGTCCAAAAGGCTTCGCCCTCCCCGCTCCCGCGCACAGCCGCGCAAGCCGCTGCTTCGCCGGACACGGTCGAGCGCATCGCCGGCGCGCTCGAACGGCTCGCCCCCCGCGCGCCGGAAACACCCCGCTTTGCGGCCGCGGACGCGTTCTCCTGGCATCCTGACGAGCGGCGGCTCGTGCCGGTCGCACATGTCAATCGCGTGGAGATGTCGCTGCTTAAAGGGATCGACCGCCTGCGCGACGTGCTCCTCGAGAACACGCAGCGCTTCGCACGCGGGCTTCCAGCGAACAACGCCTTGCTGTGGGGAGCGCGCGGCATGGGCAAATCATCGCTGGTCAAAGCCGTGCATGCGGCGGTGAATGCCGCGCACGCACAGCGCAAGGCAAGCGACGGGCTGCTCAAGCTCATCGAGATCCATCGCGAGGATATCGAAAGCCTCCCCGACCTGATGGGACTCATGCGCGGAGCGCCTTACCGTTTCATCGTGTTCTGTGATGACTTGTCCTTCGAAGCCGAGGACACCAGCTACAAATCGCTGAAGGCCATGCTGGAAGGCGGGATCGAGGGCCGACCGGACAACGTCGTCTTCTACGCGACGTCGAACCGGCGTCACCTGATGTCGCGCGACATGATGGAGAACGAGCGCTCGAGCGCGATCAACCCTGGGGAGGCGGTGGAAGAGAAAGTGTCGTTATCGGATCGCTTCGGCCTGTGGCTCGGATTCCATCGCTGCAGCCAGGACGAATTTTTGGCAATGGTGGATGGCTATCTCGCCCACTATCGGATCGCGTATCCGCGCGAGAAAACGCACCGGGAGGCGCTGGAATGGGCGACCACGCGGGGGGCGCGCTCGGGGCGCGTCGCCTGGCAATACGTGCAGGACCTCGCCGGCCGACTTGGCGTCAAGCTTGACGACAAAGGACGCAAGTCGGACAGGTGACGATTTTGTTGCGTTGCCTTTCGCGCGTCACGCGCCGTTCAGGAAGCGGGTCGGATCGAGCGGCGAGGATCCCTTGCGGAT